>JBQTIE010000016.1:0-27964 GCA_052389315.1 Acidobacteriota bacterium | reverse complement strand
ACGCACTGACGTCCGACCGGCCGTACCGGCCGGCCATGAGCGCCGAGGCCGCGATTGCCCTTGTCGGCGAGCGGCGCGGGACCATGTACGACCCGCGGGTCGTGGACGCCTTCGTCCGCATCTGCGGCGACCTCACGCCTCCGGCTCGGCCCGCGCCGGCCCTGGTTCGAGCCATCGATCGGATACGCAAAGCCAGCGCCTACACGCCACCGCCGGACAGCACTGCGCCGCCGTCCCTGGATGTGCCCGCCAACGGGCCAGACGAGCTGCTGGCGTTTGTGAGCCTTGCGCGGCTCGCATCCGGCACTCCGACGGTGGCCGACGTCGGCGCGCTGGCGTGGGCGCACATCCGGCACCTGGTGCCGGGGGCCACCCTGGCGATCTACACGCGCGACGACGCGCGTCACGCCCTGGTGGCGCGTTTTGCCGCGGGACCTGCCGCCAGCTGTCTGCAAGGGCGCGTTGTTGGCGTCGGCGAACGGCTGACCGGATGGGTCGCGGCTAACGGCCGGGCCGTCATCAACTCAGACGCCCGCCTGGATCTGGCCGATGCGCCGGACGATGTGCGCATCGCGGTCGCGTTGCCGCTCGTCGTCGACGGGGCCGCGGTCGGCGTGATGACGCTCTATGCGGCCGAACCGCTCTCGGCCGATCGGAGCCGCATGCTCGAAATGATCACGCCGCACCTGGCTCTCGCGATGGCGTCGGCGACGGCGGGCGACGGAGAGGCCGTACCCGTCAGGCCGCCCGTCGCGGTTCGCGCCCGGTCGTCGCACTCGGCGCTGCGCGTCATCGCCCGAAGTTAGGCGCCGCGGGAAATTCCGCGCCGCCGGCGCCGCGCCCGTCAGGATCACCCTCCTGCGTCGCGTGTGGGTCGTCCACACAGTTGCATTCACCCGCAGGCTGCTGACCTGCCCTTCCCGCGCCGATGTACTATCAGAGGGAACGCGACCTGCCGTTGCCACGACCGAGCCCGAAAGTCATCACATGCCCCAGCGAAGACTGCTTCTAGAACGCTTGCCCCTGCAGATTCCAGCGATTGCCGCTTTTGCGGTGCTCCTCTCTTTGATGCCGCTAGCCGTGGAGGCGCGCCAGCCTGGGGCGGCGGCTGCGCCCACCAACGGGACGGTCACCACGGCGGCGCCGGTGTACCTGAGGCCTGACGCGACGCTCACGCCACTGCGCACGCTCGCCGCCGGCACGCTGCTCCGCATCAATGAAACGAAGGGCGACTGGATGCAGGTGACCTTTGCCGACCCGCAGTTCGGCCGGCGCACTGGCTGGATCCAGCTGAAGTTCGTCAGGACGCTTCCGAGTCTGCCTGCGGAGCCGCCCAGGGAGCCTCAGGTCAAGCCGTCGCCGGCCCAGCCACAACCGCGGCCTCCGGCGCGCCCAGGGCGCCGGGGCGCTCCGCCCGGCGGCCGCGTGTTCTTCTCCGTTGCCTCCGACGGGATGACCGCCGCCGACAGCTTCAAGGCCGTGTTCGGCGATGATCGCGTCCGGTCGTACGGCGGCGGCTTTCAAGCGACCAATCTCTGGCATGGCCTGTTTGTCGAGCTCTCTGTCGAGCGGGTCTCACAGGATGGTGAGCGCGTGTTCGTGCACGACGGCCAGTCGTTCGGACTCGGGATCCCGCTCCAGCTTCGCATGACGCCCGTGGACCTCGTCGCGGGGTGGCGCGTCCCTGTCTTTCGCGCGTTCGTGTACGGCGGTGGTGGGGCGACGTTCGTCAGCTACAAGGAGACCTCGAAGTTTGCCGGCCAGGACGAGGACGTGGACGACACCTACACGGGCGTGGTCGCCGTCATCGGTGCCGAAGCGCCGGTCTGGCGGTGGATTCACGTGCGCGGCGACGCGCGCTATCGCCTGGTCCAGGACGTGCTCGGCCTCGGGGGCGCCTCGCAGGCGTTCAACGAAAAAGAGCTGGGCGGCTGGGGATTTGGCGTGAAGATCCTCCTCGGCCGCTGACCCCGCCGCCTCTCTAACCCTCGATCTGCACGCCCAGTCCGTCTGCGATGCGGTTGACAAAGGCAAAGTAGGCGACGATGGCACAGGCATCGTGGATGGCGACGTCGTCCAGCCCGGCGGCCCGCAGCGCTTCGATGTCCGCACCGGTCACGCTGGCCGGCGTCTCGGTCAATGTGTCCGCGTAGCGCACGAGGGCGCGTTCTCGGGCCGTGAGGGCCGTGTGCGTCTGGCGGTTGACGAGTGCGGCGACGAGCTCCACCTGCACCTCGTCGGCGACGAGGTCGGCCGAGAGAATCCGACGGAGTCCCGCTCCGTGATGGTGGAGTCAATAGGGACACTGGTTGAGCGCTGACACCCGTACGGCGACCATCTCCCGCTCTCGCCGCGACAGCGGTCCCGGCCCGTGCATCAGCTCCCGGTACAGGGCGTAGTGGTGGCGCATCACCGCCGGGTGGATGGCGTGAATCTGGATGATGTTGTCCGGGTCGGCGATCTGCTCCTCAGGCGTCAGATCGGCCGCCGACCGGTAGCGAATGTACGCCATGGCTAACGAGGCCGTGCCTCGAACTGCCGAGCATGTGACATGAGTAGGGCCTCGTCAGCCACTATGTTGTCTTGCCCCGCCTCCGGCGGGGCAGTCGCCTTGACGGAGAAACTTGACCGACCTCGTCAACATTCGGGGCCGTCAAGGCTCCCAAGCGAGGCCCTGCCTCAGACCGCCAGGCATGTGACGTCATCGGTGCCTTCGTCAGCCATTGTGTTGTTCTTGCCCCGGCTACCACTCCTCCCATCCACACCACTCGGGTCTGGCCAGCCACTGCTGGCCGAAATCGCCGATCGGTGCGCCCGGTGGCGCGGGAGGCGGTGGGATCACGCGCGCAACCTCCGCCGGCCGCTCGAGGAACCGTTTGATCTCCGCGGCGAGGAGCGTGTGCTGCGCGACGTCGGGGTCGGGCTTTCCCGTGGTCGTGCGCAGGCGGGCCGACAGCCGCTGCAGCTTCAGAGACGCCACCGCACGCACCTGGCCGTTGGGCGCCGCGGAGGCGAGCCAGGTGAGACGGTCCACCAGCACACGCTCGGTCGCACGCCGGACGGCGGCCTCGTACGGCGACGTGCTCGCCGCGTCGAAAGTAGCCTTGGTGAGCCGATCGACCACTTCCTCGAGGCCAGGGAGCGTCGAGTCGACGGCGTTCTGGGCCACCATCCGCGCGGCCCGGTCGAACTGCAGCAGGAAGCCGATCGTCACGTCCGAGGCGACCGTCGCCGGGCTCAGCGGATCGAAAGCCTCCCCGGTTGACCGCGGGAAGAGCTCCCGGTGCATGCCGTAGCCGGGCGGCCGCGGCGGGATCAGGTCCAGGAGCTTCCTGGGGATGGTGAGCTCCGACGGCTTCAGTGTGGCGGCGAGGGCGTCGAGCGCCTTGCGCTGGTTGACCGCCGACTCCCACTTGGTCGGCGTGCGGCCGTCGCCGCGCATGGCGTAGACGAAATCCTGGCCTGCCACCATGGACGCCGCACCCTCGACGGCGTACCGGTGGTACATGTAGATGGGGACCAGCGGCTCCTCGATCGTCGTCATCGGCGAGCCGGCGCGAATCGTGCGTTCGCCGATCCGATCGAGCGCCGAGCGGCGGATCTTCATGATCCGAGTCAGCTCCTCCGCCTGGTTGACGCCGTTCGACCACTGCTCGGTGCGGGGATGGATGTCGGTGTCCTGATTGGTGAAATACCGGACGTCCGCATCCCATGCGGCATCGAGAATCTTGCGAAGGGCGCCCGTCTCGTCTGCGCCGCGCGGGAACTCGCGGTAGCCGTAGTCGATGGCGACCTTGTCCCAGTCACCGATGTGTGCGGTGTAGGCCTTGGACAAGTCGATGGTGCCGTCGGCCTTCAGCTCCTCGTAGGGGTGGGGATAATCCATCACCGAGATCCAGCCCTTGGTGCTGTCGTAGTAGTTGTGCCCGAGGCCCAGCGTGTGCCCGACTTCGTGGGCCGACAGCTGGCGGATCCGGGCCATGGCCGTGTCGTACAGCACCGAGGGCTTCTCGTCGCCGTTGGTGTAGGGGGAGAGCAGCCCCTCGAAGATCATGTAGTCCTGCCGGTCGCGCAGCGAGCCGAGCGTGACGGTCGCCTTGATGATCTCGCCTGTGCGCGGGTCGGTGACCGTGCCGCCGGAACTCCAGCCACGCGTCGAGCGATGGACCCAGTTGATCATGTTGTAACGGATGTCCATCGGGTCGGCACCGGCGGGGAGCACATCGACTTTGAAGGCGTTGCGGAAGCCGGCCGCTTCGAAGGCCTGATTCCACCAGCTGGCGCCCTCGATGAGGGCCTTCTGCACGTCCTCCGGGGCGCCGGAGTCCACCCAGTACTGAATCGGTGTGACCGGCTCGCCCACGGCCGCGCTCGGATCTTTCTTCTGCAACCGATGGCGCCGGATGAATCGCTGCTGAATCGGCTCGGTGATCGGTGCGCTGTAGTCGAGGTACGTGATGCCGCCATAGCCGGCGCGAGGATCGTCGCGCCGTGTCCGGAAATTGCCGTCGGGCAGTTCCACGAATGAGGCGTGCTCACGCAGCGTCACGGCGTCGGGACTCGGCGTGACGCTCCCGACGCTTCCCGAGAACAGACCGCCGCCAAAGCCACCGCCGCCTCCGCCCCCGGCGCCGATCGCCGCCGGCCCCTGCGCCGGGCCGCCGCCACCTCCGCCGCCTGTCGCCTCGTTGACGAAGGTCAGCGTCACGTCGATTTCAGTGTTCCTTGGGAAGTTTCGCGTGTTGGGCAGGTAGAACGTGCTGCGCGTGCGATCCACGCGGAACGCTCCAGGCCTCAACGACGACGTGGCGCCCACGAGATCCCGCAGGAAGAAATCGGTGGCATCCACGAGCACACGGTCGCCCGACTCGGCGGCCACGGCAAACCCCCAGAGTGTCGACTTCGCGAATGAATCCTCGACGGCCCTCTGCTCGAGCGGGTTCCGGCTGCTCGATCGAAACGACTGGTTCGCCTGCACGAGCAGGACGCGAGGACCCACGCGCTCGAACTGGACCACGCGCCCGGCGCCGCCTCGGCCGCGATCGAGCCCGATGTCGTTCGACCCCAGGCCCGCCGAGAGCCCCGTGGTGAACAGGAAGTCGGTGTCGAAGCGGCCGATCTCGACAAACAGCGAGCCCGATCGCTCGTCCCAGTAAAGAGGGAAGAAGCCGTCGAGCCGTTTCATGCCGTTGGTGCGATCGCCAATCGAGGGCGGCGGTGCGGGACGCTGAGCTTGCGGCTGCGCCTGTACCGCCGTCGCCACCATCACGAGGAAGAACGTTCCGATGAGGAGCTGGGGTCGTCTTGCCATGGCGACATTATCGACCAGATCCGAAGACCTGCCCGAACGACAATTGGTGACATCGACGAGGGTCTGCCGGTTGCACGACGGGCCGAGGCGTATGAACCGTCACCGAAGCCGGCGAAATCGTCGTTGAACGAGGCCGTTCCCGGGCACGAGCCTTGCGGCCGGGCTTGAAAGAGCGGCAGCTACCGGGGGATCGACGTGTATTCCGCTGAGACCTGGGTGAGTCCGGCAGCCGCCGAGATCGGCTGCGTGATCTCGCCGAGGGTGTCGTGCCACAGCCTGAGCGTGCAGGTTCCCGGGGGGACGCCGGCGATGCGAAAGGCTCCGCGTGCGTCGGTCACGGCGTGAAGCGGATGGGATCGACGCGTATGTAGGCCTGCATCCATCCGTGGATGTCGCACTTGACGCTGACCAGCCCCGTGCGATCCAGGGGCCTGGTGACGCGAATGCCCTTGATCGGGAGGGCCATGTTGGCCGCCACAGGCCCGGATCAAGGGTCATGGTCATGAGGTCCACGCCCTATAATCCATGCCGCGGAGGCATCTCATGAGGATACGCGCGGTCGTGGCCACCATCATCGGACTGGTCTGCGGCGTCTATCTGACCGTGAGCGGGCAGGAGGGACCATCATCGCGCGCGCCGCGCAACGCGGCCGAGTTCGATGCGCTGTTCGAGCAGGTCAAGAATTGGGGACGCTGGGGGCCTCGAGACGAACTGGGCGCGGCGAATCTGGTCACCGAGGCAAAGCGCCGGCAGGCGGTGGCCCTGGCCAGGACCGGGCTCACCGTGTCGCTCGCCCACAATCCGTTGACCGACAAGGCCGACGACAACGGCAGCCCGTTCGAGCACACGATGAACAAGGGGTTCACGACGGATACGTGGCGTGTGTCCTATCACGGCTATGCGCACAGTCACCTCGATGCCCTGTGTCACATCCTCTACAAGGACCAGACCTACAACGGGTACGCACGCGCCGAGGTGAACGCCGAGAAGGGGTGCACCCGGTTGGGAATCCACCATCTCAAGCAGGGGGTGATCACGCGAGGCATCCTGCTGGATGTCCCGGCACTCAAGGGGGTGCCGTTTCTCGAGCCTGGGACAGCGGTGTATCAGGAGGACGTCGAGGCGTGGGAGAAAAAAGCCGGGGTGCGCGTGGGCCCTGGGGATGCCGTACTGTTGAGGACGGGCCGGTGGGCTCGGCGGGACAAAGTGGGTCCGTGGCCTGTCGGACGAAGCGCCGCGGGGTTTCACGCGTCGATCGCGACGTGGTTGAAGGCACGGGGGGTGGCCTTTGTCGGCAGCGATGCGGCTTCCGAAGTCGTGCCGACGCTGGTGGAGGGTGTGAACCTCCCGGTGCACACCTTGGTGATCACGGCCCTCGGCATCAATATCCTGGACAACCACGACCTGGAACGCCTCGCGGAAACGGCTTCACGGCTCAAGCGGTGGGAGTTCATGCTGACGATCAATCCGCTGCCGGTGACCGGGGGAACAGGATCGCCGCTGAATACGCTCGCGACGTTCTGAAAAAACAGTGCGCCGCGGCGCCTTTCGTTTAGACTCCTCCGGAACGATCACGCGGCAACAACGCCCGGGCGGACGGCGAGCGGTGGAGGTGCCAGGATCGTTGGCCCCACCGGGTGGCGGGACACCCAAGAGAGGTGCGTATGGCTGGACGGACAGTGGACACGGGCGCGCCGGACCCTCGGGCGAGCCGCAGACGATTCTTCAAGCTGCTGGCAGGCAGCCCACTCCTCGCCCTGGCGTACCCCGCCCTGTCACCAAGCTGGCAGGAGGCCTTCGATCGCGTGCGGCAGGCGCGCTTGCAGCGCGCTCCACGCCTTGGAGCGCTGGCCTGCGCGGATTGCGGCGCCCCGCTCGGCGCCAGCGCGCCCTTGGAGCTGCGGAGAAGCGCCGCTCAGGCGAGCGGGGCATCTCAGGACCAGGCGGCGCTCGATACGCAGCTGTCGGGACAGCTCGTCGAGACGGTACGGGAGGCGATCAACGTGTGGGACTTCGAGCGCGTCGCGCACGCGAACACGCTGCCCGAGCACTGGAACTACATTCACATGGGGGTCGACGACTTCGAGACGAGGTTGGCCAATCGCGAAGGGTTTCAGCGACTGCTGCTGCGGCCGCGACGGCTTGGTCCCGACGCCGCCAAGCCCGACATCTCGGTGCAGCTGTTTGGACGTCGGTGGACCACGCCGCTGTTCCTGTGCCCGGTGGCCGCCCTAGAGGCCTATCACACGGAAGGCGAGAGCGGGGCGGGCCGGGCGGCGCGCAAGCACGGCATCCTGCAGATGCAGTCGCATCAGAGCTCGCAGTCCTACGAAGCCATCGCCGAGGCGCGCGGGGAGCCGCCCTGGTTTCAGCTCTACGCCAATCAGGACTGGGACATCAACAAGCGGACGCTGGCCAACGTGGCGGCCGCCGGCTGCCCCGTGCTGGTCTGGACGATCGACCTGCTGGGGGGCAGCAATCGCGAGCTGACTCGACGCTCGCTGGGCAGCCAGGGCTTCAACCGTCCGCTCTGCCAGAGCTGCCACAACCACCGGACTGGCTATCAACGGCCGATGCACCGGGGCGTGGCGGGGCCGCCCGGGCCTCGTCCCCCGTTTACCTGGGAGTACGTCAAGCGCCTCAAGGACGAGTCCAAGATGAGAATCGTGCTGAAGGGCATCGTGACGCGCGAGGAAGCCGAGCTGTCCGTCGAGCACGGTGCCGACGGGGTGTTCGTGTCGAATCACGGAGGGCGCGCCGAGAACAGCCTGCGCTCGACGATCGAGTGCCTGCCGGAGGTGGTGGCCGGCGTGAAGGGCCGCGTGCCGGTGTTCATCGACAGCGGCGTGCGTCGCGGATCGGACATCTTCAAGGCGCTGGCACTCGGCGCCGACGCCGTCGGCATTGGCCGTCCGTACGTGTGGGGCCTGGGCGCTTTCGGAGAGGAGGGCGTGGAGAGGACCATAGAGTTGCTGCTCGAGGAGTTCCGGATGGTGATGCGACAGACGCGCACGACGACGATCGGTCAGATCGGGCCGCAGTTCGTCATGGAGGGGAAGGGTCCGATCATGACGAGGCTCAACAGCCAGGGTTTTGGCCTCTGACGAGCCACGAAGGGAGTGCTCGAATGGTGCGACGCGCGCACGCGAGGCGCAGACTGGCGGCCGCCCTTGGCGCGGGGCTGCTCGGCCTGATCGGTTCGGTTCAGACGGCCAGCGCCCAGCAGCCCAACGTGGAGTTCAGCGTATCGGGCACGTCCACCGTCCGGTCGTGGACGTGTACCGCGAACGGGACGCTGGTGGTCACCGCTGGCGGCGGGACTGCGGCGTTGCCGGGCTTTGACAAGGGCGTGCAGGCGGCGACGCTGACCGTGCCCCTCAAGTCGTTCGTCTGTCCGAACGAGGAGATGACGCAGCATCTGAACGAAGCCATGAAGGCGGACAAGTTTCCCGAGATTGTCTACCGCCTGGAAAAGTACGAGGTCGCGGGCGGGCAGGCGACGGTGACCGGTGCCATGACGATCACCGGGGTGACGCAGCCCGTGACGGTGCCCGTGGCGCTCAAGGGGTCGCCGCAGGGGCTGCAACTTGAAGGGAACACGCGGATGGAGTTCAAGACCTTCAGCCTCGATCCGCCAACGGTGATGCTCGGCCTGCTGAAAGTGGGGCCGCAGCTTCGCATTACCTTCAAAGGCATGGTTGCGCCGTAGCATGCCGCTCAGCCGTCGCGACCTGCTTGGCCTGGCGACCACCACCGCCGCCGTCGCCGGCACCCGCACCATCGACGCGGCGTCGGCCACGCAGGCTTCGGATCCCCTTGGTGTCCGCCGTGATTTTCCGGTTGCCAGCAAGACGCTCGTATCTCGATACGGCGTACATCGGCGCCGTCCCGCAGGCCGTGGCGGATGCGGGCGCGGCGTTCCTCCAACGCAAGGTCACGGCTCCGATCTCCCTACCGGACATGCAGCGCAAGGCCGACGAGGTCCGCGGGCAGTTCGCGCGGCTCGTCAACGCCGCGCCCGACGAGATTGGGTTTCTCGCGGCGACCAGCGAGGCCGAGAACCTCGTGGCCCACGCGCTAGACCTCAAGGCGGGCGACAACGTCGTCATCGACGAGCTCCATTACCTGACCGAGTTCGTGCTCTATCGGCGGCTCCAGGAGACGCGCGGCATCGACTTGCGGATTGCGAAGGCCATAGGCGGGGCAGTGCCCGCGGCCGCCTTCGAGCCGCTCGTCGATCGACGCACGCGGCTCGTGTCCGTCGCGCTCGTCTCGCATCAGAACGGCTGGCGCCACGATCTGAAGCCGCTGGCCGATCTGGCGCACGCCCACGGCGCGTGGCTCTACACCGACGCCATCCAGGGTGCGGGCGCGGTGGCCATCGACGTCAAGGCGAGCGGCGTCGACGCGCTCTGCAGTGGCACTTACAAGTGGCTGCACGCCGGCTACGGAGTGGCGCCCTTCTACGTGCGCCGCGAGATTCTCGATCGGATCACACCTGATCGCTGGGGCGCGTTGCACGTCGAGCGCACGCACCCCGGCTACCGCTACGACGTGTACCGGACAGCGAAGAAGTTCGAGTACGCGACACTGGCCTTTGGTGCGGTCTATCAGCTGGGCGCCTCGCTGACGTACCTGGAGAGGATTGGCGTCTTGGCCATCGAGGGGCATGTCACGGCGCTTGCCTTACGGTTGCAGCAGGGTCTGCGTGCGCGCGGGCTGGACGTGCTCACGCCCCCAGGCACGCGGTCGCCCATCGTGGCCTTCCGGAACCCGGCCGATCCCGCGGCGGCGCGCAGAATTGTGCAGGGGGCGGGCGCACAGGTCAGCTTTCGTGAGAACGGCGCGCAGATCCGCGTGTCGCCGGCCCTGTTCAACACCGAGGCGGAGATCGATCGGTTCCTGGCGCTGGCGGAGCGGCTGCGGGGCTCCACGGGCCGCGGGTGACCGGTCGCGGTGCGGCGATGCCGGCGGGCCGTTTGAGCAAGCGCCCGACCGCCTCGGGTCCTGCGTCTAATCGCGATCCCATGTGACGCAGCCCCGGCCTCCGCTGCGACTGCCCGCGTAGGTTCACCGGTGCGATGCTTCGGGGTGGACCGTTCCTCGGGCGCCACGCCTGGCGCTCACAGCAAAGGTTGGACGCGTTTCGACTCGAGGGCCTGCCGCCGGAAGGCGTGCGGGCTATCCAGGCCCGGGCGCCTTGCCCTCGTCCGCGCAGCGTGACTATCGGGGCCTCGGCTCACCCGCGAAGGCGCCTGTTCGACACCGCCGCGCCTCATGGACCTCACACATACAAGCGGCGGAGCATGTCGGCGGCCGATTCGTCGAGCTGATCCGCGCGGCGCACCTGTTCGAACCGCTGCAGCAGGTCCGTCCCGCGGAGCCGCCGTTTCTCGGCGCCGACGAAGTCGTGGATCACCTCGCCCGCGTGCATCATCACCAGGCGATCGCCGAGCTGGGCCGCCTGCTGCATCGAATGCGTCACCATCAGCGTCGTCAACCGGTCGCGGGCGACGATGTCCTCGCTCAGCCGGATCACCTGGTCGGCGCTCTTCGGATCGAGCGCGGCGGTGTGCTCGTCGAGCAGCAGCAGCTTCGGCTCGAGCCACGACGCCATCAGCAGCGTGAGCGCCTGGCGCTGGCCGCCCGACAAGCTCCCGATCGGGTTGTCGAGCCGCTGCTCGAGGCCCATGTTCAGCCGGCGGACACGGTCCTTGAACTCGTCGTACATCGAACGCGTGAGTGCCCACCCGAGCCCGCGGGGCCGCCCGCGGCGCGCCGCCAGGGCGAGATTCTCGGCGATCGACATCGATGGCGCCGTTCCGCTGAACGGATTCTGAAACACGCGCCCGATCATCGACGCCCGCCGGTGTTCCGGCCACGCGGTGACATCCACGCCGTCGAGCGTCAGCGTGCCCGCATCGACGAAGAAGCCGCCGGCCGTCGCGTTCAGCAGGCTGGACTTTCCCGATCCGTTCGTCCCGATCACGACCACGAAGGAGCCCTTCTCGATCGTCAGGTTGATGCCGCGCAGGGCACGGACTTCGTTGGGTGTGCCCCGCCCGAAGGTCTTGACGAGGCCGCGAATCTCCAGCATGGATACGTGGCCACGCGCTGCATGCGCCGCTTGAGGCGCTGCACGAGCGGGGGAAGGACGAGCGCGAGGAACACGAACGCGGCCGTCATGAGTTTCAGATCGTTCGGGTCGAGGCCCCCCCGAAGGGCCAGGGCGACGAGCAGGCGGAAGAGCACCGAGCCCATGACGGCGCCGACGATCACGAACCCGAGATCTCGCACGCCGACCAGCGCTTCGCCGATGATGACGCTCGCCAGGCCCCAGACTACCATCCCGATGCCCATCTGGACGTCGGCGAACCCCTGGTACTGCGTCAGCAGTCCGCCGGACATCGCGATGAGCCCGTTCGACAGGGCGAGGCCGAGGACGATCATGTTGTCCACGTTGACGCCGAGCGCGCGGATCATCTGCGGGTTGTCGCCGGCGGCCCTCATGGCGATGCCGAGGTTCGTTCGGAAGAACAGATAGAGCAGCACACCGACGATCACCGCGGCCACGAGCGCCAGCGCGAGAACCGCGCCATCCCGCGTGCTGACCTCCCAGCCGAGCACCGGGAAGCTGGCGGCGCCGAGCACGCGCAAGGCGGCCGAATCGGCCATCGTGGCGAGCGTCCGCTCCGAGAGCAGCGGCAGGTTGCTCTTCCCCATGATGTGGAGGTTCACCGAGTAGAGGGCGGTCATGACGAGGATGCCGGAGAGCAGGCCGTTGATCTTGAAGCGCGTGTGCAGAATGCCGGTCGTCATGCCCGCGAGCGCGCCGACGCCGAATGCCGCGGCCGTGGCCACGATGGGGTCGACCTGGGCCACGAGGAGCACGCCCGTGACGGCGCCACCGAGCGTGATCGAGCCGTCGGCCGTGATGTCCGGGAAGGCGAAGATGCGAAAGCTGATGAACACGCCGAAGGCGAGCAGCGAGAGGATCAGGCCGATGGTGAACGCGCCGATCAGGAGCAGCATGGGGTCAGCCGATCCGCCCGATCCAGCAGGCGCCCCGCACGAACTCGCTTTCGCCCGCCCCGACCAGGTGACGATCGTCGTTCAGCAGATGCAGCACGCCGGTGAGCCGATCCGGCTCGAACAGACGTTCGACGGTGTCGTGCAAGTCGATGCACCCTTTCTGGATCGGCCGGAAGTCGAATGCGGCGGCGTGGAGATGGCCGGCCACCGCGGCACCGAGCGGACGCAGCTCATCGGCAAGCGGCCCGTCCGCCTGCGTGGAGACAATCCCGGCCGCCAGCGTGACGCTGTGCGTGAACGCGCGCTCTGCCGTGAACGTGAGCCGTGTGCGCACCGACGGATGCGAGAAGAAGTCGCCCCCGACCACGCGCTCGGCGGGCGAGCGGCGGAGCGCGGCGCCCACCAGGCCGGCCGTCTCGGCGATGATCACCAGACCAATGCAATCCGCGCCGGCGACCTCGAGACAGACGCCCGCCAACTGCGACAGCGCGACCGTGCCGCCGCGCTGCAGGGGCTCGAATCGGACCAGGTGCGAGAACGCCCCGTCGCCCGCGATGCCGTAGAGCACATGGACGTCGAAGCCGAGCGGCCCCCGAGCCACCAGATAGTCGGGCACGTTGGTGCCGTCCGCCGGCTGATAGGCGGTGGCGCCGGCCACCGACAGCAGCTCGCCGAACCGGGCGCGGCACTCGGTGAACCCGGCCCCGAAGGCGCCCGCGCCGACGACAAAGGCCGGTGTCGTCCCGCCGAGGCTGACGCACCGCCCATCGTCGAAACTCCTGTTCGCAAGCGATGCTGGCGTGCCGATCGGGCGGCACGTCAGCACGGCGTCGGCCTCGAGATCGAACACGTCGAGTCCGAGGCCGTCCGATTCAGTCCGCCGCGGCCGGCGCGAGGGGACGCCGGCCTCGGCGACAGCCGGCTGCAGCGGCGCGATCAGCAGGTCCGCCAGCTTCGTGATCTGCAGCACGGTCGCGACCGCCTTGGACGGGTTGACGACCTGAAAGGTCCCGCCGATGCGCGTGAGCTCCTTGTAGTGTTTCGCGAGGATGCCGATGCCGGCCGAGCTGAGGAAGCTCACCTTCGAGCACTCGACGGCGATGCGGTGATGGCCTTCGCGCACGGCCTGGACGAGCGCCGTGTCGAGATGATCGGCCCAGTACCCGTCGATGCGACCGTCCACGGTGACGTCGAGCCCGCCGCCGCTCTCGCTGCGCGTGACCTGCATGGCTATTGACCCATCACCGTGGCCTTCGCCCGTATGGCGGCCGGCGGCGTGAGCCCGAGCGCCTGCGCCGCCGCGGGATTCACGATTGTCGTGGTCTTCGAGAATCCCTGGAAGGGAATCGCCGACGGGCGTTCGCCGCGCATGACGCGGGCCGCCTGCTTGGCGGCTTCGCGCCCACTGTCGTAATAGTCCCGCGCGAGCGTCAGCACCGCGCTCCTCGCCTGGCTGCTCTGGAACGCGAAGATCGGCACGCGCGCGCGGCGCGCGGCTTCCGCGATGCTCGGAAAGGCCGCCGCCGTCAGGTTGCCCGGCAATTGGCAGATCGCGTCCACGCCGCCGGCGATGAGGGCCAGGGTCGCGTCCGCCACCTCGCTGCTCGAGTTCGCGGCCACGGCCTTCAGTTCCATGCCGGCAGCGCGCGCGGCGGCTTCGAGCACGGCTCTCTGCGACACCATGTTCACCTCGGCCGGCACGTAGACTGTCCCGATGACGCGCGCCATGGGCAGGTACGCGCGAATCATCGGCAGCATCTCGGCGTAGGCGCCAATCAGGTAGACGCCCGTGACGTTCGGGGCATGCACCTGGTCGCTCGTGCCGGCTCCCGCCGCGAACGGATCGGCGACGTAGTTGAAGATCACAGGCAGCCGTGTTGCCCGCTGCAGCGCGGCCTGCAGCGTCGGCGTCGAGAAGGTGATGAGCAGGTCGGCGTCGGCGACGGCCGCGTCCACGAGCGCGCTCACCGTGGGCATGTCGCCTTGCGCGTTTCGAATCGTGTACCGGAAATCCCGTCCCTCCACGAGCCCTTCGTCCCGGAGCCCGTCGAGCACGCCCTTCTCCGCCTCTTCGACGTCGAGGATGCGATTCAGCTCGATCAAGCTGATGCGCCACGTTTTCGTCAGCGGCCGCTGAGTGGCTTCGCCTCGCGGCGGGGCTCCGGTGGGCGCTGTCTTCCGATGGACGCCGGCCTCGTCGACGACGATGTCCGCCTGGGCGAGCAGATCGGGCGGAACACGCCACGCCTCTTTGAGCCCCTTCAGGACGGTCGTGTTGATCGAGAGAAACGGCGGGACGATGTCGAGGACGTCGCGCACGGGAATCGCGGCCATGTCGGCGCCGCCGAGCACGTCGGCGGCCACGAACCCGCCCTGCCGTCCCACCTCGTAGAAATTGGGGCCCGTGTCGAAGAGCGAGCCGCGATCCGGCGCACCGGGCAGAATCGTGAAGACCGGCACGCCCGCGCGCCGGGCGATGCCGATCACCGTGTTGATGGCGGCGCTGACGGTGTTGTCGCCGCCGATCCAGAGGGCCTGCGCGTCCCGCGCGATGAGCGCGTTGACCGCGTCCCCGACGCCGGAGGTGGTGTCGGCGGTGGCCTCGAGCAGCGTCAGGCCCATGTCGGCGGCGGAGGTTCGCCCGCGCTCCACGAACACGCGCGAGTTGGTCTCCGCCGGGTTCCATGGCACGCCGATTCGCTGCAGCCCCGGCAGCATCTGTCGTGCAAGCGTGAAGGCCGTGTCGACCGGCGGGAACGAGCCCTGCCCTGCCATGTACGGCGGATGCTTCAGCGGATCGGCCCGGTCGAGTCCCACGCCCGACTGAAACGGATCCGCGACGAGCGTGAAGACGTGGCGGACCTTGCCGTCACGGTTGTTGCTCGCGACGGCCTGCATCGAGGGCGTGCTCGACGTGATGACGAGGTCGTAGTCGCCGCCGATGAGTTGACGCGCGATGGCGGTGCCGGTCGGCATGTCGCCCTGGGCATTGAACGTGGCGATGGTGATCTGGTCGCCGTCGCGATAGCCCCGTTCGGCCAGACCGTCCACCACGCCGCGCACGCCGTCATCGAGGACGGGCGTGTTGGCGTGCTGGAAGATCGCCACCCGCTGAATGGCGCGCGCGACGGTCGTCCGGTGTCCGCGATCGGCGAACAGGAGAATCGCCGAGGCGCCTGCGATCAGGATCGTTCCGAGCGCCAGACGCTTGAGTGCGCGGATCAGCATGAGACCATGTCCATCACCGCGAAGCGTCGGCTGCGCCGGAGCGCACGTCAATCGTTCGTCGGGAGAGGCGAAACCACCGAATTTTTTGGCGGAACGCAATGGGTGTCAACGTCCGACGGCCTCGGCGCACCGGATCGAGGACTGGCGGGCGCCCGGTGACGCGTTCGGCGGCTGGCGTCGTCGACCCGTGTCCTGCGCGATGGCCGGTTTCGGCGGACGGAGCCCTCTGCCTGGGCGCCACCGCGAGGCCGAAGAGGGCTGCGCGCGCAACGTAGTTTGGCGACGACAGCACCAAACTGTCAGAACGGCGGCCCGCTAAACTGCGAGTCATCTGCAGACGGCTCTAGTTCGGCGTGACGCGCACCCTGCTCCGGCCGCAGGCGCACCACACGACGCGGCCGCGCCAGATCATCGCATCGCGCCCGCAGACTGGGCATCGGATGCTGACGAGCACGTCGGACCAGTCCAAGATGCGCAGCAAGAGAGCGAGGAGGGCAATGCCGACGAGGCCCCAGCCCGGGTACCATAGCAATGGAACCAACGCCGCCGCTGCCCAGCCGGCTCCGGCGACGGCAACCGCGATCAGCGTTTCGATGATGTGACCGAGCAGCCGCGCCCGCGGCGCGAGCGCGGCCGCCTCACGGCTCCATCGATACCGGTTGTCGATCACCGCGGTGACTCGCAGCGCACGTCGGCAGCGAACACACCTGCCGCGGCCGTCTGTTTCGTGCGTCTGTCTGGCGCCGCAAGCCGGACAGGCGACCGAGCCGGTGCGCTCCCACAACCTGTCGCCTGGCCGGTACAAGTACGCCGCCGTAGTGACGAGCGGTTCGTCGCCAGTGATGACGTTCTCGAGGCCGAGACAGTAGACGCGGCCCTGTTCGTCGCCTGCGTGCAGCCGTCGGCCGTCGGCGGAAGACATGAGCGCGGACAACGGCGCCTCGGCGTGATACCTCACGATCTGGGCGCCCGACGCCGCATTCCAGACTCGCACGGTGCCGTCCTCGCCAGCAGAATGCAGACGCTTGCCGTCGTCTGAGAAATTGCAGCACACCACGTGCTTCTTGTGGCCGGTGAGGATCCCGCGCTCCGTCCATCCCGGCACATGCCAGAGCCTGACGGTTTCGTCCCACGCCGCGGACGCGACACGTTGCCCATCGGGTGAGAATGCGCAGCTCACGACCGGAAGCTGGGGCCGGTGACCCGATAGCAATGCGATGCAATCGTTCGACTCGGCGTTCCACACGCTGACGACGTTTACTGCACCCGCGACCGCGACATATCGACCGTCGGGCGAGCGCGCCGCGTCCGTGACCGTCGCGAACGCTGCCATTGGGCCCGCCCGCATCTGCACGACCGCGTCGATCCGCGGACGCAGCACCTGCTCGTGCGTCTGTTCGCCGCGGATCTGAAGCGTTGGTGCGCGCCAACGTTTCGACTGAAGCTCGTGGCCGGTGTCCGCGTCCCATGTGCGAACGACCCAATCGTCTCCGGCCGAGACGATCCGGCGCCCGTCTGGAGTGAACGCGCAAAACGCCACGTCCTGCGCATGGCCGACAAGCCGCAGCAAGGCGCGGCCGCTGGACACCTGCCAGATCACCAAGGTCGTATCGCGCGACGCCGAGACGAGCCGGGAACCGTCGGGCGAGAAGTGCACGCACGTAACGGCGGAGGAATGGGCGGCAAGAGTTTGGGAAAGGACCAGGCCATCAGTCTCCCAGAGCTTGACCGTCGCGTCGAAGGATGCGGTGGCCAATGTGCGGCCATCCGGCGAAAAGGCGCATGCGGTGACGCCCTTTTCGTGACCGGCCGCTGTGCCGAGCGGTTCCCCCGTCGCCGCATCCCACACTTTGACGCCCTCGTCGGCCACCGATGCCACGCGTCGCCCGTCAGGCGACCGGACCACCGCGCGGACCCTCGTTGAATGCCGCGGCCGCGGGGGCGATACGGGGCGAGTGACGTCCCAGACCTTTACGGTGTGATCCGACGATGACGAGATGACTCGGCGCCCGTCGCCCGCGTACTCGCAGGACATGATCCTGCGGTGGTGCCCTTCGAAAACGGCAGTCTCGCGGCGCGCGCGCAGGTCCCAGATGCGAAGCGTATCGTCGCCAACGCCGAGAACAACGTACGCGCCATCCGGCGAAAAGGCGCATGCCTGGACGTGACGCCCGATCGGCAGCGTGGTCGTCGACCTGGCCTGGAGGTCCCAGAGTTTCAGCTCGCTGCCGCTGCCATAGGCCAGATGGCTCGAATCGGGCGAGAAGACACAGGCCTGAACCGCCTCGTCGGGCCCCGCCAGTACCGCTGTCTGGATCCCGGTCAGCGCATCCCAGAGCTTGAGCTCGCCCTGGCGATCGGCCTCCATGCGGCCGGCTGCGCCGAATCGAATCCCGACCTGACCCCAGGACGTCGCGATCCAACGGCCATCCGGCGACACGACCGACCGTTCGACCGCGTGCTCGTGTGCCTGGCATTGCCACACCGGGCGCCAGCTCGGAACGTCGTATACGCCGAGCTCGTCGCCGAAAGTCACCAGGATCCGCTGGTGGCCGGGCACGAACGCCCAGGCGTTGCGGGAGACATGCCGGCCGGCGACAGGCGCCTCGATGCGCGCCCCCGTGGCCAAGTCCCACACGCTGAACTGGCTGTAATCACCCGCGACCACATGGCGTCCGTCTGGCGACACCGCCAACGTCTCCACGGTCCAGCCGTGAGCGAGTGTCAAAAGTTCTTCGCCACTGTACGCATCCCAGATCCGCAGGGTGCGGTCCTTCGATCCGGTGACGATCTGTCGGCCGCCGGGCATGAACGTCGCAACGTGCACGGTGTCGCTGTGGCCCGTGAGCGTGCGCACGCAGGCGGAGCGGTCGCGCGGTTTGTTCAGCCAGCGCACCCACGGCCGGTGCTCCCGACCGCTCGCCGCCCGTGCGCCGGCGGCTTCGGCGACGACGCTTGTTTCAGGCTGGTTCGCGGCCGTCTGGAACAGCAGCTCGGGGGTGTCCCGCACCACGTGCGCGGCCTGCTGCACGAACTCGAACCAAGCCTCGAGCTGGCCTCGCATGCCCAGTGCGAGTGTAGCGGAGGACCTGACAGATTGACCACAGCTCGCTCGCATGACGACGCCGCCATCTACAGCAGGTGTTCCGGGGACGAGCACGAACGGCGTGCCCAGCTGCTGCAGTCGCCGCGTTCTCGCTCTGCTGATCAATCGCGCAGGCAAGCGACAACCATCCTGACGCTGCGCCGGCCTCTCTGGTGTGCCGACATCGCGCAATTGCTCGGTGTTCTGGCAGTCATTGTGCCGCTGCCCAGCCATTGGGATGCCTGCATCGACATCGTGGGTGGGGTGAATCACCTGGCCCTGGGGGCTGATGACGCGAAGCGCTGTCGGCTCCCCGTTCGGCTCCCCCCGGTTGGTCCTCAGCGGTCCTCACCCTTCCACGCATCGCCGGGAAGAAGGGTGACCAGGCGGTCTGAAATGAGTGCCTCGGCGGCGATGGGATCCCACGCTTCGCCGGTCGCGAGAAGTGGACTGAGGTCAGCCAGGAACGCCCCGTCGCGCATCTTCAATGCGAGGTTCTGTTCGACCTGCGCGCGGGTTATCTGGTGGCCGTCGCGGACCATGTATTCCAGGAACGCAGCGACGATTCGCTGTGGCTCCACGGGCAAGCGCGTGAGGGCGATCTCGAGGTCGAACAGGTCCCGCGCTTGCTTGCGCTGGTAGAGCGCGCGAAGCTTGGTGCCGAGCAGTTCGTCGAGCTCGTAGGTCTGGATCTCGCACGCGCCCTCGAACCACCGCGAGGCGACCTTGAACGGAGCCTTCCGAAGGCCATAGAGCGCGAAGTGTTCGCGGGTGTTGGTCTCGACCTTGAGCCGCATCGGCACGGGCGACGCGCCCTCCGCCGTGTAGCGGAAATAGAACGTGATCCGCCCCTCGCCCTGCTTCCACCTCGGCTTGCCGAGCCAGGGTTCCAGCGCGGCCCTCAGCGCGTTCATCATCGGCCCGGCAGGTTGGGCCGTGGTCTGCACGAGATCGATGTCTTCCGAGTACCGCGCGGGCGGCCGGAGCAGCAGCTTGGAGAGCGCCGTGCCGCCTCGCAGAGCCAGTGCTTCGCCGAGCACAAGATGCGAGAAGATCTCCACCAGCGCACGGCTGATCACCAGGTCCTGCTCGACCTGCGCATCGTCTATCCACGGCGCCTCGGCACGCCACTCGGTGATGTAGTCGAACGGGATCACAGGTCGGGCTCCACGCTCGCGTTGACGACGATCTTCCAGCCCTTGTCACGGGCCCGAGCGCTGCTCTTGGCGCCTGCCAGGAGGACCGCGGACTTGTGCGCGTGGGTCTGCACCCATGCCTTGAGCGGAGCGGCCTTCTCGGCCGCGTCGACGCGCTCCAACACGTAACCAAGGCGCTGCGACCAGGCCGGCGGCGCAGTGTCGGCGACGGCCACCAGCTTGTCGGCGTCGAGCCGTTCGGCGAGCTCGCCGAGCACGGTCGCGACCTGGTTCAATCCACCGGCTCGGTGTGGGTAGCCAACGAGGTCCAGGGCGGTCGCCTCGGGGGTGGAGATGGTGAGGGTTCCACGGGGAGTGTTGAGGCTCTGAACGGGCACGTCGCGGAGTCGCTTGCGGACGATGAAGGCAACGCGCACACGGCTGCAGGCGAGCGGCCGACGAGCCCGTTCGAGGCAGACTTGGAACTCCTGCGGCCGTTGGTGCGCGGCGCCGTGGTACTGCGCCGCGGAGAGGAGGCCGGCGTAGTAGCGAAGGCCCAGGCGCTCCATCAGCGAAGGGACGAATTGCTCGCCGGGAAGGCAGCCAAGGGCGTGGTACTCGGGCGGCACGACGACGTAGTAGCCGCGTGCCGGTGAGGAAACGAGCCCCTGCTGGGACAGTCGGTGGAGGGCCACTTTGGCCGCCTCCGCGGACACGCCGAGAGCCTCCCGGGCGTCGGCGGAGCTGAAGAAATAACGTCCCGACCGGGCAAGGCCCTCGACGTACTGCCGAGCGTTCCCGACCAGTCCTTCCATGTGCATAAAGTAACAGTATTCGTTACTTTACGCACACGAATGAAGCTGATCTTTCACACCCATCGACGGCTCGTCTACGCCACGCCCACCAGCGGCGCCAGGTGGCTGTAGGCGTGCGGCAGCACCACCGGTTCGATGACACACCGGCCTCACGGAACAGGACACCGCCGACCTGCGCAGCCACGGTCGGGAACACGTCGTCGCCCTTCGCGACCCAGAGCGGGTAGAGTGCGGAGAACCCGAGCCCGGAGAATCGTCGCAGTCTCGCCCGGTGTGCGCGCTCGTCATCGTCGGACACAGCATCCGGGTTGCCGCCGGCTCGCCGAGTTTCGAAGTACCACCGGATGTCGTCGCGCCACTGTCCGTCGAAACGCCAGCGCAGACCTCGCCGCGCCTCGTCGACGAAACGCATCCCGTAGGCGGTCATGTGGGCAGGGATGACGACGCGCAGCGTCCAGGTCGGCAGAGCGGCGAGAAACGTGAGGTGCCGCTCGAGGAAGGTCCGCAACTCGCGCGGGGCATCCTGCGTGAGCAGGCAGACCACAATCCACCGCCCATAGGGATGCCGATCGGCACTTGGTCCCGGAAATACCGCACCGGCTCATAGCTCCCCCGCGGCGTCGTCAACTGCGGCAGCGAGTCCTTCGTGATGGCCGTGAATGCCGAGACGTGCGTCATCTTCTCCTCGGACGTCGCCAGCCAGACGAGGTCCGGCTCCCTCAGGATGACGTCGAGCAACATGATGCGTTCAAGTGCGGGTGGCACGGTGGGCGGACGGCGGAGGCCGGACTCGGCATCGCCGATGGCCTCGTACACCTCGCGATGACGCACGTGGTAGATGCGCGCTCGCTTGCGCGCGCAGTCGTAGGTCGAGACCCAGGACGTGATTCAAGAAGTGATGTTTACGAGGATTTTTGAGGAAAGTGGGCGACTGGATTCGAACCAGCGACCCCCTGCGCCCAAGGGCGAACTTGACATCACGCTCATCACCTGTCCGCGTTGCGGCCGATCAGAGCCAGACGTCCCAGATGCCGCCGGACTGACCCGTGCGGTCGCGCGGGCGATCGTCGGCAAACGACAGCGTCTCTTGCCCCCAGAGATTCGATTCTTGCGCAAGCAGCTCGGCCTGTCCGGTATCGATCTGGCGATGCATCTTGGAGCGACGCCCGAGTCGGTGTCCCGCTGGGAGAACGGCATCGAACGGCGATGGGTGTCGCGGCCGATCGACTGCTGCGCCTGATGGTGATCGTGGCGGAAGGCGCGACGTATTCATTGAATGCACTTCGGGCCGTCGCGCTCGACGCGCCGAAGTCGACTCCGAGACACGTTTGCCGAGGCGATGACACCTGGGAGGCGTCGATCGGAGGCCTGCCGGAAAGATAGGGTCGTGCATCGGTTCTCCCGGGATGGAATCTACGACGCGTCGGCGGTTCGCCGGACGAACAGGAGTGGCTCTGATTTCGCGGCCGGCCGGCGGCGAGCCAACGCGCGCAGGACCGAGTCCAGCACCAGATCCAGGTCCTTGCCAACGTCCTCGGCGAGGAATCGCAGGACGAAGTACCCGTTCTCCTGGAGCAGTTGGTCCTTCCGTCGATCGCGACGGTATGCCGCAGGGTCCGCGAGATGCTGCCCACCGTCAAGTTCGATCGCGATGCGCACGTCCTCGCAGAGCAAGTCGACTTCAAGGGAACCGAACCCGTCGAAGGCGATCGGCAGCGCCACATTGAGGCGAAAACGCCCCTTCGTTTCGATGAGGGTTTCCAATCGCCGGAAGATGAACGCTTCCGTCGCGCTCCGCGCCCGGTATGCGCCCTCGGCGTCCGGAGGCATTGCCCGAGCGGCGTGGACGAACAGGCTGGCCAATGGTGTATCAACGCCGTCCCGGACGAGCCGCCGCACGCTGCCCGAGTAATCTCGTTTCCACGCCGGGTCGGATGGCAGGATGACATCGGCGGGCCATCCCGGAATCGCACTCGCCGGCAGGAGGATCGTGTACCCGATGGCCTCGTAGCCACGACACCGCCGGTCGAACATGCGCGCCAGCATGGGTACGTTGAGGTCCGCATAGTCGTAGATGCGCACGGCCCGCTTTCCGTCGTAAAGACGGTGCAGGCGACCTGCGTACTGGGCGATGGTTCCTCGCCACGAAACCGGAAGAGTCAGGAGCAATGTGTCCAGGCGCGGATCGTCGAATCCTTCTCCGATGTACTTGCCGGTCGCCAGGATGACTCGTGGCTCGTCGCGCGGAATGGCGGCGAGCCGTTCGGCCACCGCATGCCGCTGCTTCTTGCCCATCCCCGCTCGCAAGACCACCAGGTGACGGATGCTCGCCGCGAGCAGGCCTTCAAGGGCGTCGACGTGGTCGTTTCGCTCCGTGAGTACGAGCGGCGCCCGGCCAGTGTTCACAGCCTCGACGACATCGTCGCAGATACGACGGTTGCGTGACTCGTCGTCGACCAGTTCCTGATAGAGCTTCTGAAACTCGACTCGCTTCTCAGAGTCAGGAGTTCTGGCCGATTGAAACGCCGTCGGTTGCACGAGAACCAGGTGCTCGAACGGTCGCGCCGCCGCCTGGGCTCGTGCATTCACTCGATGGCGAACTGGTCCGCACTGCATGAAGATGACGGGATGGTGGCCGTCCTTGCGCGCGACGGTCGCCGACAGTCCCGCGACGAATCGCGCCTTGGCCTGGCGCGTCACCTGCTCGAAGCTGTGTGCGGAGAGGTGATGACATTCGTCAACAATCAGATGACCGTACTCGGCCACGCAATCGTCAACGACACCCTTCCTGACGAGGCTTTGAATGACGGCGACATCGAGTAGTCCCGTCGGCCGAGTCCGCCCGCCGCCGATGCGACCGATCGAGTTCGGGGGCATGCCGAGGAACGCCGAGAGCCGCTCGATCCACTGCTCGAGCAGTTGACGCCGATGTACGAGCACGAGCGTGCTGACACTTCGCTGTGCGATCAGCCACGCGGCGATCACTGTCTTCCCAAACGCTGTCGTGGCAGCCAGCACGCCGATGTCGTGCGGCAGCATCGCATGCGCTGCCACCTTCTGTTCGGGCCGCAACTCGCCGTGAAACGTCACTTCCAGAGGGCGGCCGGCGCAGCGTTCATCCCGAAGGGTCTCGCGAACGCCTAGGTCATTTAGCGTCTGGCGAACCTCGTCAAGGCATCCTCGTGGCAGGCCGATGTGATGGGGATGATCTTCAGCGCAGGCAATGACGCGCGGTTTGTCGTAGGTCGACAATCGCATCGCTTGCGCCTTGTAGAACTCGGGATTCTGAAAGGCCGCCAGGCGAAGCAGCCGGTTTCGGAGACCGGGATGCAATTCTCCCTTGGCGATGTAGATCTGATTGCCGAGAACCAGTTCCACTGTTGGAGGCAATTCGTCGGCGATCGGCGGTTCCTTGCGGCGGCGGGATGGAGGGGCGGTCCACGGTTCGTCTTCTCCGTCTTCCTGCGGCGGCAGGCGTACGCCGAGGATGCGACCACGGCGCTCGGCCTCCTGCACGAGCGCCTCGACCTTCGCCCTGTCTGTTTTCCGCACGCTCGCGAGAAACGCCCATTGGTCTGTCCAGGGGACGAAGCAATCGTCGAGGAAGACGCTGTTGTCCTGCTTGCGTGGTCCTTTCTGGAGCGGTAGGGCAATCAGGTTTCCGAACCCTCCCTGCGGCATCGTGTCCTGATTTGGAAACAGACGATCGTACGAGTCCAGGCCGACATCCGGCCGCCCCTCCATCGTCTCTGTAAGGACGTGGGATCCGAGCCTTCGGGCCATGGCGGCTGGAATCGCCTCCTCGAAGAAGAACCAGACGTGTGCGCCTCGTCCGGAGCGTGATCGTTCGAGGGCGGCTGGGAGATGCAAGCGGCCGCACACTTCGAGAAAAGCCGCGGCATCTTCCTGCCAGTTCGCCTTGTCGAAATCGACAGCAAGGAAGAAGCACGTCTCATCCTGCAGAAGCGGATAAACACCGGCGACGAACGCCTGCCCCTTGTCATCGCGGCCAGAGAGGTGCCAGCGAACGACGTCGTCGGTCACTGGAAGGAATCGGCGGTTCGGACAATCCGCACATTTGATGCGCGGCTTCTCGCAGATGCCACGCACCCATTCGTTCGCGCAGGCAGGTGCATAGCCTGTCTTGCCCGTCTTCCGGCTCTCGAACCTGCGCGGGTACACGTCTTCCCGACCTCGGAAGAGCGAGCGGAAGAGGGCGATCTTGGCCTGGGATGACGACGTTCGATCGACAAGGCCCGAGATCCAGTTCATCGGTGTGGCCGTGATGGAATCAGCGCCGAGAGGCTGCCCAGTCTTCCCACTTCAGTCCAGCCACTCGCGCGAACTCTTTCGTGTTGGACGTCACCAGCGTGGCGCCCAGTCGTCGCGCTTGACCGGCGAGCAGGACGTCGTAGGCCCCGATCGGCTTTCCGACAGCTTCGAGTTCAGCGCGGACAGTTCCGGCCGCGCGCGCGTCGTCTTCGTCGAACAGCGTCCATTCGAGGGGACCAGCAAAGAACGCTTCGAGTCGCTTCGTATTGCTGTCCTTCCGCTGACTCTTCCCTATTCCGTACCAGAGCTCAAATGCAACGATCGAGGACAGCAGGATCGCGCTGTCTCGGGCCACCGCGCGCTGAAATCGCCGGCGGACGTTGGCCTCACTGCCGTTGATCAACGCGATGCAGGCGTTCGTATCAAGCAGGTACGTCGTCATCGAACACGTCTCGCGGGGGCGTCGGGGGTTGTTGACGACCTTCCGGCATGAAGGGCTCGGAGGCCAAGCGGTCGAGCTCGGCGAACCACGCCGAGACGTCTGTGAACATTGGCTCCACCAGCACGCCTCGTCCGGCGCGGCGAACTCTGACGCGGTCCCCCTCGAACCTGAATTCGCGAGGCAGCCGCACGGCCTGACTTCGCCCGTTCTTGAACAGTTTGGCGGTTGTGGTCATGAGACCTCCTCAGGATATATACCACTAGTATAGACCACAACTCCGTTCTAGGGCGCCCAGCGCTGGGGGGCCGAACAGCGCCAGAGCGGGGTCGCTCACGCCCCCACTCCACACCTTCTCGTCTTCTTCTGTGCGGCCCGGCCGGCAGAGTGCGCCGGCCTCTCTGGTGTGCCGACATCGCGCAATTGCTCGATGTTCTGGCAGTCATTGTGCCGCTGCCCAGCCATCGAGGTCGAACAGGTCCCGTGCCTGCTTGCGCTGGTAGAGCGCGCGAAGCTTGGTGCCGAGCAGTTCGTCGAGCTCGTACTCGACCTGCGCATCGTCAATCCACGGCGCCTCGGCACGCCACTCGGTGATGTAGTCGAACGGGATCACAGGTCAGGCTCCACGCTCGCGTTGACGACGATCTTCCAGCCCTTGTCACGGGCCCGAGCGCTGCTCTTGGCGCCTGCCAGGAGGACCGCGGACTTGTGCGCGTGGGCCGCACCCATGCCTTGAGCGGAGCGGCCTTCTCGGCCGCGTCGACGCGCTCCAACACGTAGCCAAGGCGCTGCGACCAGGGCCGGCGGCGCAGTGTCGGCGACGGCCACCAGCTTGGACGACGTCAAGGGCTGAGCCATGGCGGGCGACGATTGGTCACGCGAGGAAGTCGAGGCCACGGTCGGCGACTACTTCGCGATGCTGCACGACGAGCTCGCCGGCCTTCCGATCAACAAGGCTGAGCACAACGAACGTCTCCGTCCGCTGCTCCGGAACAGGTCGAAGGGGTCAGTCGAATTCAAGCACGCGAACATCAGCGCCGTCCTGACGTTGCACGGCTATCCGTACATCGACGGCTGGGGATCGTGCACGGCCATGAAGGGTCCGAAGCGGTCCGGACACACGTCGCCAGCAACGATCAAGAGATCGCATGGCGGGATGTCCGGAAGAAACCCGTGCTGGTCGCTGAGGGCAACGATCCGCATTTCATCTGTTAGAGCGAGCTTGCTTCGATCACCTCTCCCCGTCGAGCATCCGGATGAGCGCCTCGGCGTTGCCGAGCGCGTCGTGAACAGGGTGATGATCGTGCTTGGTTCGCCGCAGGCGCTTCCACTTCTGTGTGCTGCGGAAGTCGCCGACCAGACCAGCGTAGAAGTCGGCGATACGCCGGCCGGAGTGCCCGAACGGGTTCTCGCCGAAATAGCGCCAGAAGTAGAAGTTGATCCACTGAAAATCGTAGGCCGGATTGTCCGAGACGAAGACGACGGGCTTGCGCGGGTCGAGCCACTCGCGAAACTGACGGAACGTCTCTTCGGAGCAGTCCGTACCGTGGAACGTCTCGGTGCGTCCCTCTCGAAGCGCGTTGAAGTCGACGGCGCCGAACTCCGTCATGTCGCCCACGGACGGCGCGCCGACGCCGAAGGGCGCTTCGCAATCAACAACGATCAAAGTTCCCATCGCCCATCACCGTCCCGGACCAGTGTCGCATCGTCGGCGACGATGCCGCCAGCGGGCGACCATCGTCAACGTCCGCGGGCGATTTCGAGATCCCGGTGCTCGAACGCAGACGCCACGCGGTCGATGTCCTGACGGGAAATACTGTGTCGTCCGGCAGCGGTTCGCCACGTTGACACGGCCGCTGCGACCTCGGCGGCGATTGCGCGCGCTTTCGACTCCGCAATCTCGAAATACCCGGCAACCTCGAAGGCCAACGCCAGCGATGCCGTGGTGTCGTCTTCAGTGATCGCCGTCGCCAGTACTCTGGGCTTGATGTCGATTGGCACCGGGTTGAGGTCGTACGCCGGTGAGAGACGCCACCCGCCTTGGCCTTCGTAGAGGAACGCGTGATTGCGAAGATGATCGTCGGTATTGGAGATGAGAATGGTGAAGACCATTCTGCGCCACAGCGCCTCCATGTCGTCGGTGGGCGCGGCGCCATAGCGGCGGAGGACATCGACGAATTCAAGGTAGCTCCGCGACTCGTTGTCCTTCGCGCCGAGCATGCTCATGGCGGAGAGAAAGGGCCGGCGACGCCCTTTCACGCGGTCGAAGCGCGTCACGACGAGCACTGGCTTTCCGGCGACATCCTCGAGACGGGCGACAGGAGTGGCGATCCCGGCCTTGCGGGCAAGCGTCAGCGCGATCGCTTCCCACGCGACCACGTTGATCTCGTCGTCCCGCCGCGGAAACTTCGCAATCGCAAGACTGCCGTCTTTCAGCCGTACTGAGGCCTTCGGGCGGGCGCCGCCCAGCGACGAGCCAGGCGCAAACAGCAGCCTCAGGTCTTCGTCCGTGTCCTTTCCGTCGACGATGTGCTCGGCCGCCGAGAGGAGCCTCGGCAGTTCAATCAGCGGCGGGATGCGCGTCGCATCGGGCTCGCGCAGGAATGGGCCGCCAGGTTGCTCTGCAAAGCGAAGCGCGCCCTGTCG
>JBQTIE010000015.1:0-5639 GCA_052389315.1 Acidobacteriota bacterium | reverse complement strand
GAACACCGTGACACACGGACCGACGAAGTGGAGCTCCCGGAAGCCCCGAATGAAGTCGCGGACCGCGCGCATCAGGATCACCAGCTCCTTGAAGCGGGAGTGTGGCCCTTCGAGGAAGTAGCGGTCGCCTTCGGCCGGTTTCAGGGCGGCACGCGGAGCAGACGAGGAGGAGGACATCGGCTCTCCTCATCGTATCGGCTGTCGGCGCCGGGGGCCACTCCTGGAGCCACTTGTCACGCTTTCGCGCCACCGGCACCGGACGCACCCACAGCACCTGTCGCACCCCATCACCTAACGAGGCCCTGCCTGAGACCGCCAAGCATGTGACGGAAGCAGGGCCTCGTCAGCCATCCTCTTGTCTTGCCCCGCCTCCGGCGGGGCAGGCGCCTTGACGGAGAAACTTGACTCATCTTGTCAACACTCGGGGCCGTCAAGGCGCACCCGATCTTGATATAGTCGTGACGTCAAACCATCGGGGGCGTTACACCTCATGTCTACGCTGTTCACCATCGCCCTTTCGTTGTTGCCCGCGCTGGCTCTCGACGCTGACGTCCGAGGGTCGATTACCGACATCTCCGGGGCGCCCGTTCCGGACGCCACCGTGATCCTGCTCGTGTCCGGCGCCGAACAGCCCGTGACCGTAGGGCTAGACGGCACCTTCACGGTCGCCGCCGAAGCGGGGACCCTCCGCGTGCGCGCAGCAGGCTTTCGACAGGTCGACCTGCCGATTCAAGCGGGTGAGGCGACCGTCCGCATCGTCCTGCAACCGGCGTCCTTTGCCGACACCGTCGTGGTGACGGCCGACCGGGGTGCCGCGCGCCTCCCGGGCGCGGCCAGTGCCACGGTGTTGACTGCTGCCGAGTTGTCCAACGCCGGCGCCGGCGCGGTCGACGACGTGTTGCGACAGACGCCTGGATTCACGCTGTTCCGGCGCTCTTCGTCGCGCACAGCGAATCCCACGGCGCAAGGCGTGACGCTGCGCGGCGTCTCCGGATCGGGCGCGAGTCGAACGCTCGTCCTGGCTGATGGCGTGCCGCTCAACGATCCGTTTGGCAGCTGGGTGTACTGGAACCGTGTGCCCATGGCGGCCATCGACCGCATCGAGGTCCTGCGCGGGGGCGCGGGCGACCTCTACGGCGCCGACGCGCTGGGAGGCGTGATCCAGCTCCTCACGTTTTCGCCAACCCGCCCACGTGTGCGAGCCACGGTGGACGGCGGGTCCCATGGCACGGGTCGTGCCTCGCTGTTTGCCGGCACGATGGTGAACGGCTGGACGGCCTCGGCGTCGGGAGAGTGGGTCGGCACCGATGGCGCGCCCATCCTCGACCCGAGGGTTTCCGGGCCGGTCGATGTTCGAGCGCAAAGCGATTACCGCACCGGATTCGGGAGCCTTGGGACCCAGCGCGATCGCTGGCGTGCCTCCGTCCGCCTGAGTGCTTACGCCGAAGACCGGGGGAATGGCACGCCGGTGCAGGTGAATTCCACCGACTGGCGCCAGGTCTCCGGCGAACTCGGCGGCGTGGCGGGCGGCGGAGCGTGGCAGGTGCACGTGGCCGGCGGAAGTCAGGATTATTACCAGACGTTTTCTGCGGTGGCGGCCAACCGTCAGTCGGAGCGATTGACGACCGAGCAGACGACGCCGAGCGAGTTCCTCTCCCTGAGTGGACAGTGGTCACGCCCCGTCGGCGCACACGTGGTCCTGCTCGGCGCCGAGACGCGGGAGACCGATTCCACGGTCGAGGAGTTCCGATACGCTCTCGTGTCGGGCGTCAACACGGGATCCGGCCCCTTTCTCGCCGGAGGCACCGAGCGCAATTCGGCGCTGTACGCCCGCGCCTTGGTGGCCCCGACGGATCGGCTGACCCTCTCGCTTGGCGTGCGCGCCGACTTCTGGAAATCGGAACCCCTGCAGACGGTGCTCCCGACCAAGTCGGTGTCGTATTTCAGCCCGCGGGCGGGCGCGAGTGTTCGCGCGGGGTTGGTCACCTTCCAGGGGGCCGTCTATCGCGCCCATCGCACGCCGACACTGAACGAGCTCCACCGCGGATTCAGGGTGGGCAACGTCCAGACCAATCCCAATGTCCTGCTGGAGCCCGAAACCTTGACCGGCGCCGACGGAGGCGTGCTGGTCGCCCGCGACGGGGCAGCGGTCCGCGTGACGGCGTTCGCCAATACGCTTGATGGCGCCATCGCGAACGTCACGTTGGCGACGACGCCAGCGCTCATCACGCGCATCCGCCAGAATTCGGATGAGATTCGCGCCAAGGGCGTTGAAATCGAAGCCGACCTGCGCCTGCATTCCTCATTCACCGTGAACGCCCAGACGACGCTGACGTCGAGTCATTTCCGCGGGTCGGTGGCGACTCCGGCGCTCGCGGGCAATCGCGTGCCGCAGGTGCCGCGCGTGCAGTTCGGCCTCGGGGCCACCTGGGCGCCGCCATTCGTGACCGTCGCGGCGCAGCTGCGCGGCAGCGGAAATCAGTTCGACGACGACCTGAATACGCGAGCCTTCGAGCTCAAGCGCTACACGGTGGTGGACTTCTCGGTGTCTCGTCAACTTGTCCGCACCGTGCAGGCCTTCATCGCCGTCGAGAACCTCTTCGACGAGGACTTCGACACCGCGCGCACGCCGCTGCGAAGTATCGGATGGCCGCGCACGGTGCGTGTCGGCACCCGGGTCGCGCTTCCCTGACCTCATCCTGCGAGTGCAGCTGACACCGACGGGGGAATGGACGTGCAGGACGTGTGGCTCTCGGGACCCGTGGAGGGAGTCGATCCGGTGCTTCTGCCCGCGGTGCATGCCTTTCGGCAAGTGCGCCACGATGCGGCATCACTGCTGGCCGGGCTGACCTTCGACCAGCTCTGGCAGCGCCCCGGCCGGTCGGCCAGCATCGGGTATCACGCGGTGCATCTGGCGGGGGCGACGGACCGCCTGCTGAGCTACGCGCGCGGTGAGGGACTGTCCGACCAGCAGCGCGCCCGCCTGAAAGCCGAGGCCACGACGGCGGACTTGGACGCCGCACAGCTCATCGCCCGGATTGAATCGGCCATGGATCACGCGGTCGAGGAGGCACGTCGGACCTCCACGGCAGACGTGCTGGCGCCACGTGCGGTGGGCAGGCAGGGCCTGCCCTCGACCGTGCTCGGGTTGATCTACCACGCGGCCGAGCATGCGACGCGGCACATGGGCCAGATTGCCACGTTGCGCCGCGTGCTCGAGTAACGGGCTGCCGCCAGAGAGGCGCGACGTGTCCGAGCCGCGGGGCATCAGGCATCGCTGGGCATCAGCGACGAAGGAGAAGAGGGCCGTGAGTACCTGGAAACGGGCGGCGGTAGTGGCGACAGCCGGGATGGTGTGGGCGATGGTGGCGATCGGCGGTAAGTCGCTCGCTGGACACGCTGACGCGATCGATCAAGCCAAGAGCGCCGGCGACGGCGTGTACTCAGAAGCCCAGGCCGCCCGAGGCGAAGAGGCCTTCAAGAGTCATTGCACCAACTGCCACGACACCGGGCGATTCACGGGCAACGACTTTGTCGGCGTCTGGGGGGGCAAGGCATTGAGCGAGCTCTACGACGTCGTGCGCACCACGATGCCTGAAGACAGCCCCGGATCGCTGAAGCCGCAGCAGTACGCCGACGTCATCACCTTCTTCCTGAAGCTGAATCGCTTTCCCGCCGGAGACGCCGAACTCCCGCCCACGGTGGAGGCCATGAAGGCGATCCGGGTCCCCGCGCCGTAACGGCAGCGCTCATGACGCCTCAATGTCACATGACTGGCCCCTTCTCGTGGAATCCGGGAAGTCCCATTGTCCGGTGCGTGACGAGGGGGTTCGGGAGAAGGGGACACCCGCGCAAGTCGCCTCCGGGGTTGAATTCGCGACGGAAGAGTGCAGGCCTTCGATCGAAAAGTGCCGGACCTAGAAAAAACGTAAAACCAGTCCCGGGTGCAAGCCCAAATCCGGTTTGACGGGGTCGCGAGTCACGGCTACTCTGAATCTCTGCTTCCCCTGGTGAGTGGGAACGGGTTGACGGAGGCCTTATGACGGGCAGGTCTGTGATGGCGAGTGCCGCGATCGTGCTGGGGATGGTGTTGCTGTCGTCCAGCGGGACGGCCCAAGGACCGCGGAACGAGCCGCGCTTCGTGGCCAACGAAGTGCTCGTGCAGTTTCACTACGGATCATCGCCCGCAGCCCGCGCCGCGGCCCGGGCGCGCGTCTCCGGTGTGCTCGCCGAAGTCGTCGCCGCCGAGAACCGGCGCGGCGACGGGAAGGGCGACCTCGAACTCGTCCGCATCCCCCCTGGCCTCGCCGTGGCTGATGCGGCGCGCGGCCTGCAGGGCGACGCGGCGGTCGAGTTCGCCGAGCCGAACTGGATCTACGAGCATCAAGCGCAGTCCAACGATCCCTACTACACCAACGGGTCGCTCTGGGGCATGTATGGCGATGCGACGACCCCCGCCAACCAGTACGGCAGTCAGGCCGGAGAGGCGTGGGCGAACGGGAACGTCGGCAGCTCGGGCGTGTACGTGGTCATCATCGACGAGGGTGTGCAGACGACCCACCAGGACTTGAGCGCGAACATCTGGACCAACCCGTTCGACCCGATCGACGGCGTGGACAACGACGGCAACGGCTACATCGACGACACCAACGGCTGGGATTTCGTTAGCAACAACCGCACCGTGTATGACGGTCCGCAGGACGATCATGCCACGCACGTCGCCGGGACCATCGGCGCTGTGGGCGGCAACGGCAAGGGCGTCGTCGGCGTGAATTGGAACGTCACGATGATCTCCGCGAAGTTCCTGGGTTCGGGCGGCGGCACGACGGCCAACGCGATCAAAGCCGTCGACTATGCCACCGACCTCAAGACGCGCCATGGCCTGAACCTCACGGCCACCAACAATTCGTGGGGTGGGGGAGGCTTCTCACAATCGTTGCTCGACGCGATCAACCGAGGCGGTAACGCCGGGATCCTGTTCGTCGCCGCGGCCGGCAACGGCGGCAGCGATGGCATCGGCGACGACAACGATGCGTCCCCGTTCTATCCGGCGAGCTATCAGTGCTCGTCCTCGAATGGAGATTGCGTGATCGCGGTCGCCGCCATCACGTCCAGCGGCGCGAAGTCAGGGTTTTCGAACTTCGGCCTGACGCGCGTCGATCTCGGCGCCCCAGGCTCGAGCATCTATTCGACGCTGCCAGGAAGAGGCAACAAGTCTGGCTACGGCGCCTACAGCGGCACCTCGATGGCGACTCCGCACGTGACGGGTGCGGCGGCGCTCTATGCGGCGAGCCATCCGTCGGCCACCGCCGCCGAGATCAAGGCCGCGATTCTGAACAGCACCGTGTCCACTGCGTCCTTGACCGGCAAGACGGTCACAGGAGGGCGACTGAACGTCAGTGGCTTCTGATCGCGGCAGATGGATCGCATCCAGCCATCCGCAGATCACCCGGATCATCTGCGGGCCGGCAGCGCTCGTTTCGGAAACTTGGCTACCACGGTGTAGTTCGGATCGACGATGTTGGCGACGCGGACGACGCCGGCCTGCGAGGCCACCTGGTAGGCGTCGAGCTTGTCGAAGCCGTAGTCGGCCACCAGCCATTCAATCAACTCCACATACGCGATGCGCATGGCGTCAA
>JBQTIE010000014.1:0-16315 GCA_052389315.1 Acidobacteriota bacterium | reverse complement strand
TCGCTGAAGATCAGAAGCCCTTCCCCATTCTCCAGAGCGCGGCCAACGAGATTGGCGGTCCGGTATCCCCCGATGGCCGCTGGCTGGCGTATGCGTCCGATGAAACGGGATCCTACGAGGTGTACGTCCTCAGCTTTCCCGATGCCAAGAGCAAGTGGCAGGTTTCCACCAGCGGCGGGATCGGTCCCGCCTGGCGGCGCGATGGGAACGAGCTCTTCTACTACTCCCAGGACGGGAAGCTGATGTCGGTCGACGTGAAGAGCGGGGCGACATTCGAGTCGTCTCGGCCTCGATCGCTGTTCGAGTTCCGGAACGGCAACGGGCTCACGTTCCTGGCGCCGTATGCCGCTTCCAAGGACGGCCAGCGGTTCTTGCTGAACACGATCGTGGACGAGTCGGGCGGCGAGCCGCTCGCGCTGGTGGTCAACTGGCCGGCGCTGCTGAAACGGTGAGACGACCTCGTCCCGCATCGCGGTACTCCCGCGAGAGGAAACGCAGCCACGTATCGGCGCAGCCGCTGCCTGCCGTCCGCGGCTTGGTAACCGAAGAAGGGCCCCTATGCGACGAAGAGAATTCCTGTTCCTGTCGAGCCTCGCCGCGACACACGGGCGGCGGGTTCGCGGAGCTACGGCACAGGACGAGCGGATGGACGAGATCAGCCGGCTGATCGCCGCCAGGATGGCCGAGCATCACGTGCCCGGCGTGGCGTTCGGCGTGGTGAAAGATGGGCGAGTCGACACGCGTACCGTTGGCGTGACGAGCGTCGAAAATCCCCAACCCATCACGCCCGACACCGTCTTCCCGATCGCGTCCATCTCGAAGACGGTGGCCGCGACGGCGATCATGCGGCTCGTCGACGACGGCCGTCTCTCGGTCGCGGCGCCCGTGCGCCAGTACCTCCCGGACTTCCGCGTGCGAGACGAGGGGGCGACGCGCACCGTCACGATCGCGCACCTGCTCTCGCACACCCCCGGCTGGGAGGGGCAGTTGCCCACCGAAGACCGTGGCATTCAGACCTTGGCGCACTTCACGAGCGGCCTTGGCGATCTGCCGCAGCTCGCCCCGCCAGGCGAGGTGTGGAGCTACAACAACGCGGGGTTCGGCGTCGCGGGGCGAATCATCGAGGTCGTTGCCGGAAAGAGCATCCACGACGCGCTGAACGAGCTCGTATTTGCGCCGCTCGGGTTGACGCTGGCCTTCACCCGTACAGGCACCGCCATGACCCACCGCTTCGCCGTGGCCCATCGTCAGGACAAAGCCGGGCGGACGGAGGTGATTCGCCCCTTCGAGCTGCCCCTGAATGTGACGGCGGGCGGCGCCGCCATGAGCCTGTCCGGCCTCCTGCCCTACGCCCAGTTCCACCTCGGTGATGGCACGATCGCGGGCGGCAAGCGGCTGTTGTCGTCGGCACTGGTCCAGCAGATGCGAGCACCCTTCGTTCGCAAGCGCGGCACAGACGATGAGATGGGTCTCGGCTGGCATCTGCGGCGCGTGGGCGGGGTGTTGACGGCGGCGCAGGGCGGCACGGGTGGGGGACATTGCCTGCACGTTCAACTCGTGCCGGAGCGGCGACTCGCATTCGTCATCCTGACCAACCACGCGCAGGGCTGGCGGCTCGTCCAGGACGTCGAGCGCGCCACGCTGAGGCTGTACGAGGGGCTGGCGCTCGCGCCGAATCAACGGACGGGGGGGAACCGCGGCGTGAGCGAGACGATGGCGGCTCATGCGACGCCGCTGGCCACCCAGCCGGCGCTCGACGCCTATGCCGGCAAGTACGAGAGGCCGCCGGTCACGAGCTACGAGCTCCGCGTGGACGGAGGCCATCTCCGCAGCGGCGGCGCCTCGGGTGGCGCGACCTACACGTTCTACGGCCCGGATGTGGCGTATGTATCGGCGACTGACGGGACCGGCGGTGCGTATGTCGGGATGCCCGTGGAGTTCATTCGCACCGACCGCGGGGCCGTCGGCTGGTTCAGGGTGAACGGCCGCATTGCGAAGAAGGCGTGAGCGGCGGCCGGCGCACCCCTCCAGCCGGTCGGAGTCCCGGAAGCCGGGAACGATGCGTACTTGTCATTAGAAATATCATAGATGTAATATTCCATATGAAGGATTCGACTCCATGATTCGGATCGAGGCTCCGCGCGCAGCACCGGCGTCCGAGGGCGCCCTGATGACCAGGGCCGTCCTGCGTGCGGCGGCGCACCTGGGTGTGCCCCAGAACGCGCTGAGCCGAATCATCGGCGTCTCCGAAGCGAGCGTGTCGCGAATGAGTGCAGGGACCCACGCGCTCGAGCCGGGAGACAAGCCGTACGAACTCGCCGTGTTGTTCGTCCGCACCTTCCGCGGGCTCGATGCCATGGTCGGCGGCGATGAGGCGGTGGCGCGGCTGTGGCTCCGCAACTCCAACCTTGCGCTGGGCGACGCGCCGCTCACGCTGATGCAGTCGGTCACCGGCCTGGTGCACGTCGTTGCTTACCTGGACGCCCACCGCGCTCGCGTCTGAGCGCCGACGGCTGTCCGGGCGGGCCTGGCGCGTCGTCGAGGCGCAACACCGTGTCTCGACGATGAAGCTCGTGGACACGCTCGACGAGCAGGAGCGGATCGAGCGGGTAATCGAGCAGACCAAGCCGCGCATCCCCGCCGACTGTCGGCATCTGCACTATCTGTTGTCCACACCATTCCGCTACGGTGCGCCGTATCCGAGGGGATCGCGCTTTCGTCGAGCCGGGTTCACGCCGGGCGTGTTCTACGCGTCTCGAACGCCCGTGACGGCGATTGCCGAGATGGCCTTTCACCGCCTGCTCTTCTTCGCCGACTCCCCGGGCACTCCGTGGCCGGCCAATGCCGGCGAGTTCACCGCGTTTGCGGTGATGGTTCGCACGCGCGCTGCGCTCGATCTGAGGAAGCCGCCCTTTGCGGCGCACCACGCCGCCTGGACGCACCCGACCGATTACGGCCCGTGCCAGCACTTGGCCGAACAGGCCCGCGTCGCCGGCATCGACGTGCTTTGCGGCAAATCCGCCCGCGATCCTGCCGGAGGCCTGAACATCGCGCTGCTCAATTGCCGGGCGTTCGGTTCGCGAGAGCCGGTCGCGCGTCAGACCTGGCGCATCGATCTCTCGTCGTCCGGGGTGCGCGGCGTGTGTGCGTTTCCGGAAACCAAGCTGGAGTTCGATCGTGTGGCGTTTGCTTCCGATCCGCGAATGACGGCACTCGAGTGGACGCGGTGACCGGCTCGATCGGCGGGCTGTCCATGCCGGGCGGGACCGGTCTGAATCCCCGCTGACGGCCGATGGCTGGCGAGGCAGCGGCCTGGCTGGGAATCTGGAGGGGATGAGTTCGTTGATTGATGATCATGGCTCGCCGATCGCTGAGCGCCACCCATCGCCCGCGGGACCGGCGATGGGGCGAGCGCAGTGCCGTGGTAGCATCCCGAGTGCCTCGTCTGCGGAACGACGCGGGTTCATCACAGGCTGCGCCAGGGGTCGCGAGTGGCTCGCCCGGGGTCGGCCGGCTCCTGCGGCGGCTCGCCGGTCAACGGCCCTCAGCGACTTGCCCGAGAGGACGGGCGCTCATCATGTGTGAAGCCAGAGTCTGGCGGCCGAAGCCTCGCCGCCTTGTCGTTGCCCTGCTGACCCTGACGGCCGCCAGCGCCTGCCAATCCACGCCGCCAGCCCCGGCTCGGTCCCCCGACGCGTGGGCCATCGTCGATGGCCGCGAGATCCGCCGAGACGACGTCGAGAAGGCGTACCGGCGAGCGGCGCCCCTCTCTCCGGTGCCTTCCGAGGAAGAGGCACTCAACGCCAAGCTCTCGCTCCTCAACGAGCTCATCGTCCAGGACATCCTGCTGGCGAAGGCACGCGAGCTGAAGATCGAGGTGCCGGATCAGGAGCTCGACAAGGAGTACGCGGAGGCCCGGCAGAACATCCCCGAGGACCAGTTTCAGCAGGAGTTGGCCAAGCGAACGCTGACGGCGGCCGACATGCGCGAGGGGCTTCGGCGGGAGCTGCTGGTGCAGAAGGTGATCGAGCGGGAGATCGGATCGAAGATCACGGTGACCGATCAGGACGTGTCGGATTTCTACAACGCGAATCGCGCGCAGTTCAACTTTCCCGAAGACGCCTATCATCTCGCGCAGATCGTCGTGACGCCGGTCCGCGAGCCCGAAGGCACCAATCGCACGGGCGACGATGCGACGACCGCGGATGCCGCGATGTACAAGGTGCAGATGCTCATGGAGCGGCTCAAGGCGGGCGCGTCGTTCAACGAGCTGGCACGCGACTATTCCGAGGACCCGCAGTCGGCCGCGGCCGGAGGCGATCTGGGATTCGTGCCGCTGTCGGCGCTGCAGAAAGCGCCGCCGGCGCTGCGCGACGCGGTCCTCAAGACCACGCCCGGCACCGTCAAGGTCGTGAGCGAGGGTGGTGCACACAGCCTCGTGCTCATCGTGAGGGCTGAGAAGGCCGGACAGCGAGATCTCACGGTGCCGGCCGTCCGCGAGGGCATCACGGCGACGCTTCGAGGACGCAAGGAGCAGCTGTTGCGGACGGCGTATCTGACGGCCGTGCGCGGCGACGCGAAAGTGGAGAACCTCCTGGCGCGCCTGATTGTCGACGCGCAGGGCAAGATGCCCACGTTGGCGCCGAAGCCGCCGGGCACGCCCTAGGAACACCTCGACACGCCCCGTGCACGCGCTCGACCGCGACGCTTCAGCCCCAGCATGACCGACGCGTACACACCGCTCCCCGAACACAAGTTCACCTTCGGCCTGTGGACGGTCGGCAATCCCGGCCGCGATCCGTTCGGCGAGCCCGTCCGGCCGCGCCTGACGCCGGTCGACCTCGTGCATCTGCTCGCGGAGACGGGCGCGATGGGCGTCAACCTCCACGACAACGACCTGGTCCCCATCGATGCGTCACCGGCCGATCGCGACGCGATCGTCGCTGCCTTCAAACGGGCACTGTCCGCCACTGGCCTCGTCGTCCAGATGGCGACGACGAACCTGTTCAGCGATCCGGCGTTCAAGGACGGCGCCTTCACGTCGAACGACGCGCGTGTCCGCGCCTACGCGCTGCAGAAGACGATGCGCGGCATCGACCTCGGAGTGGAACTCGGCGCGCGCGTGTACGTGTTCTGGGGCGGTCGGGAGGGCACGGAGTCGGACGCGGGCAAGAACCCGCTCGACGCCCTCGAGCGCTTCCGCGACGCGCTCAACTACCTGTCGGAGTACGTGCGGGATCAGCGCTACGACCTGGTCTTCGCGCTCGAGGCGAAGCCGAACGAGCCTCGCGGCGACATCTACTTGCCGACCACCGGCGCGATGCTGGCGTTCATCGAGACGCTGGACCATCCCGAGATGGTGGGGGTGAACCCGGAGGTCGCTCACGAGCACATGGCCGGGCTCAACATGCTCCACGCGGTCGCCCAGGCCTGGGATGCCGGCAAGCTCTTTCACATCGACCTCAACGATCAGGCGTTCGGCCGATACGACCAGGATTTCCGGTTCGGGGCCCACAACCTGAAAGCCGCGTTCTTCCTCGTGAAGTTCCTCGAAGAGGTGGGCTACGCGGGCAGCCGCCACTTCGACGCGCACGCCTACCGCACGGAGGACGTCGAGGGTGTCAAGGACTTCGCGCGAGGGTGCATGCGCACGTATCTGGTGCTGAAGGCGCGCGCGCGCCAGTGGAACGCCGACGGTGAGATACAGGCCCTCCTCGCAGGGCTCGCGGCCAACCCCGACGAGCCCGACCACATCTTCAGTGTCGAGCGTGCCGCAGCCCTGAAGGCCCGGGTCTTCGACCGGGCGGCCCTGGGCGCGCGCGGCCTCGCCTACGAACGCCTCGACCAGCTCACGATCGACCTCCTGCTGGGAGTGCGTGGGTGACCACCGCGGACTGGCTGGTCATCGGCGCGTACTTCACGCTGCTGCTCGGCGTCGCCACCTGGGTCGTGCGCAAGCGGCGTGACACCGCGGACGACTACTTCCTCGCCGGTCGAGGTCTGGGCTGGATGGTCGTCGGCGGCTCGATCTTCGCCTCGAACATCGGATCCGAGCACGTCGTCGGGCTCGCCGGTGCCGGCGCGACCAGCGGGATGGCGCTGGCCCATTACGAGCTGCACGCCTGGGTGCTGCTGGTGCTCGGGTGGGTGATGGTGCCGTTCTACATGCGCTCGCGCGTGTACACGATGCCGGAGTTTCTCGAGCGGCGGTTCTCGCCGGCGGCGCGGTGGGTGCTCTCGGTGATCTCGCTGGTGGCCTACGTGCTGACCAAGATCGCCGTGGGCATCTTCGCGGGCGGCGTCGTGTTCGCGACGCTGCTGCCGGAGTTCGGGTTCGAGATGGGCGGGGTGACGCTCAACAGCTTCTGGCTGGGGTCGGTGCTGGTGGTGCTCCTCACGGGGCTGTACACGGTGGCCGGAGGACTGCGTGCGGTGGCTTACACCGAGGCGCTCCAGACCGTGGTCCTCGTGTTCGGCTCCGTGCTCCTCACCGTGTTCGGCCTCCAGGCCATCGGCGGATGGAGCGGGCTGCGTGCGGCACTCGATCCGGATCTGTTCAACCTCTGGAAGCCGATCGTCCCGGCCGGCGTCGAGAGCACGTGGGCGCCCGTCAAGGATGCCTCGCGCATGGCGTGGTACTTCAACCAGGAGTACCCGTGGCCGGGGATGCTGCTCTGTGCGCCGATCATCGGCCTCTGGTACTGGTGCACGGATCAGTACATCGTCCAGCGTGCGCTGGGCGCGGAGAGCGAGCAGGCCGCTCGCCGCGGCACGCTGCTGGCGGCCGTGCTCAAGCTGCTCCCTCCCTTCATTTTCATCGTGCCAGGATTGATCGCCCTGGCGCTGGCGCGTTCGGGCCGGGCGCCGGGCCTGGAGGCGATCGTGGACGGCAACGGCCAGGTCGTGCCGCAGGCGGCGCAGGCGGCCTTCCCGCTGCTGGTGCAGACGGTGATGCCCGCGGGTGCGCGCGGCATCGTGGTGGCCGGCCTGCTGGCGGCGCTGATGAGCTCGCTGGCAGGCGTCTTCAACGCGAGCTCGACGCTGTTCACGATGGACTTCTACCGGCGGTTCCACCCGCGAGCGACCGAGCATCAACTCGTGTGGATTGGGCGAGCCGCCACGGTCGCGATGGTGGTCGTCGGGTTGCTGTGGATTCCGGTGATCCAGGGTGCCCGTGGGCTGTACGACTACCTCCAGGGTGTGCAGGGATATCTCGCGCCCCCGATTGCCGCGGTGTTCTTCCTGGGTGTGTTCATGAAGCGGCTCAATGCCGCCGGCTGCCTGGCTGCGCTGGTCGTCGGGTTCCTGCTCGGCGCGCTGCGGCTGGCCGTCGATACGCCGGTCACGCTGGCTCTGGGCGGCTACGAAACCGGATACCCCGAGGGCACGCTCTTGTGGGCGATCAACAACATCTACTTTCAGTACTACAGCCTCGTGATCTTCCTGGTGTCGGCGACCACGCTCATCGGGGTCAGCTTCGCGACCGCGCCGCCTGATGAGCGGCAGCTCGTGGGCCTCACCTACGCGACGGTCACCGGCGATCAGCGCCGCGAGTCCCGTGCGAGCTGGGACTCCGCCGACGTGGTCGTGTCGGCGTTCGTGCTCGCCGCGATCGCGGCGGCCTACGTGTACTTCAGCGGGTGACGTGGCGATCTTCCTGGGATTCGACTCGAGCACGCAAAGCCTCTCCGTCATCGCGATTGAAGTGGAGGGCTCGAGCGGCCGTGTGCTTCTCGAGCGCGCATGGTCGTTCGATGAGCGGCTGCCGGCCTATGGCACGCGCCACGGCGTGCTGCCATCGGAGGATCCGCGGATCGCCGAAGCCCCCCCGCTGATGTGGGCCGAGGCGATGGACATGGCCATGGGCGAGCTGAGCGCCAGTGGCCTCGACCTCTCGCGGATCCGAGCGGTCTCGGGGTCGGCGCAGCAGCACGGGAGCGTGTACCTGGCGGCCGATGCCGCCGAGCACCTCGCGCGGCTCGACTCCGCGCGCCCCCTGGCCGATCAGATGCGTGGGCTCTTCACGCGGGCGTCGTCCCCCATCTGGATGGACTCGAGCACGGCCGCCGAGTGTGCCGACATCACGCGATCGGTCGGCGGGCCCGCGGCGCTGGCCGCGCTCACGGGATCGCGCGCGTTCGAGCGGTTCACCGGGCCGCAGATCCGAAAGTTCGCGCGCGAGCAGCCCGCCGCCTACGCCCGCACGGGGCGCATTCATCTGGTCAGCTCCTTCATGGCATCGCTGCTCGCAGGCGCCGACGCGCCGATCGAACCGGGTGATGGCTCGGGGATGAACCTGATGGACATTCGCACGCGCCGCTGGTCCCTGGCGGCCGTCGCCGCGACGGCGGAGAATCTGGCAGATCGGTTGCCGGACATCCGCGACTCGTGGACGGTGGTGGGGACGCTGGCGCCGTTCTGGCGGCGCCGACACGGCTTTCCTGCGGCGGACGTCGTCGCCTGGTCCGGCGACAATCCCTGCAGCCTGGTGGGCACCGGTCTGGTGCGCGAAGGCCGCGCCGCCATCTCGCTGGGCACCAGCGACACGATCTTCGGGTTCATGCGCGAGCCTCGCCCCGACCCGGAGGGGACCGGCCATGTGTTTGGCGCGCCGACCGGCGACTACCTGGGGCTCACCTGCTTCCGCAACGGATCGCTGGCCCGCGAGCGCGTGCGCGACGACTTCGGGCTCGACTGGGCGGGCTTTTCCCGCGCGCTCCAGCAGACGCCGCCGGGAAACCGCGGCGCGATCCTCCTGCCGTGGTTCGAGCCCGAGATCACGCCGCCCGTGGCTCGCCCAGGCGCCAATCGCTTTGGGCTCGACGAACGTGACGCCGCCGCCAACGTCCGCGCCGTCGTCGAGGGCCAGATGATGGCGATGGCCCTGCACTCCCGGTGGATGGGCGTGCCGATCGACACGATTCACGCAACCGGAGGCGCCTCCGCCAACGGCGACATCCTGCAAGTTGCCGCGGACGTCTTCGGCGCCGTCGTCTATCCGCTGGCCGTCGGCAACTCCGCCGCGCTCGGGGCTGCGCTGCGAGCGTGGCACGGCTACCAGCGCGCCCGCGGCACGAGCATCCCCTGGGAGGAGATCACGGCGGCGTTCGTACGGGTGGATCGGCCGCGCGCGGCTCACCCCCAGGCCGAGCGTCGCGCGATCTATGCCACGCTGACCGAGCGCTACGCCGCGCGCGAAGCGCAGGCCCGCCGGGCGCCGGCCTAGCGGGACCCCACGGGGGTCGGCACCGCTCGAGGCGGACATCAGGCGAGCGACCGGAGATGCGCTGGCACCCGCGGGGCTGCTTGCGACGTCAGGTCCGAAGACCCTACCGTGAGCCATTCCATGTTCCCGCCGCGTGCAGGCGTGTCGCTGGGACTGGCGGTGGCGTGCGCCGTCCTCCTGACGCCAGATCATTCAGGAGCGCAGCGACTCCCGTTGACGCGCTTTACGAAAGAGCTGGCCCGCGCGCTCCTGCGTTCCGGCAGGGCCTGCTCCGGTGAGCTGACCAGGCGCCAGTGGCCCCACGCGCGTCCGGCCCATCAGGGGGTGACGCGCTGGCGGTAGAGCAGGGCTGCTCTACCACCAGCTGACAGAGAGCAGGCTACTGCCCGAGCTGGCTCGCCACGATGGGTGGGAAGAAGTTATCGAACCTGATATTCGGAGTGGATCGGGGTCTCCTGGCCCGCTACGCGAGCGGCGAGGCGCAAGTGCCCGAGCAGATCACCGCACTCGAGACAACGAGGGCCAGGAGCGTCTCGGCCATCAGGCCGGCGCCGGTTGAAGGCGTCGCGTCCGTTCAAGTACCCTGAGGGGCTCATGAGCGCGGGCGACGATCATCCCGTTCCACAACGCGAGCGCCCCGGCCACGGCCCGACGTTCCGGGCCATGCTCCAGGAGTTCACCGCCGCGGCGAAGCTGCTGAACCTCGAACCAGGCCTCTGGAGCACCCTCACGACCCCGCGGAGGCAGATCATCGTCTCGTGCCCGGTCCAGATGGACGACGGCGAGATCGAGGTCTTCACGGGCTATCGGGTGCAGTACAGCATCACGCTTGGCCCGGCGAAAGGCGGCATTCGCTACCACCCGGATGTCACGCTGGACGAGGTGACCGCGCTGGCGGCCTGGATGACCTGGAAGTGCGCCGTGGCCGACATTCCCTTCGGTGGCGCGAAGGGAGGCGTCATCTGCGACCCGAAGGCCATGTCGCGGCGAGAGCTCGAAGCGCTGACCCGCCGGTACATTGCCGAGATTGTCGACGCCATCGGGCCGAACAAGGACGTGCCTGCGCCGGATGTGAACACGAACGAACAAGTGATGGCCTGGATCATGGACACCTATTCCATGCATGTCGGCCACACCGAAACTGCGGTGGTGACGGGCAAACCCACGGAGCTCGGCGGATCCGCCGGGCGGCGCGAAGCCACCGGCCGCGGGGTCATGATCGCCACCGAGGAGGCGGCTCGTCACATCGGGCTCACACTCGACGGCGCGCGGATTGCCGTGCAGGGCTTCGGCAACGTCGGGTCGGTCTCGGCGGAGCTGCTGGCCGCGAGAGGCGCGCGTGTGGTGGCCGTCACCGATTGGAAGGGCGGCGTCTACAACGATCAAGGAATCGACATCGGGAAGCTCCAGGCTCACGTCCGTCAGCACAAGACCGTGGATGGCTTCAGCGACGGCGATCCCCTGGTCAACGAGCAGCTGTTCGGCCTCGACGTCGACGTGCTCATTCCCGCGGCGCTGGAGAACCAGCTCACCATGGCGAACGCGGGGGGCGTCAAGGCCCGCCTCATCGTGGAAGGCGCCAACGGCCCCACCGCCCCGGAGGCCCACCGCACGCTCCACGACCGGGGCGTGTTCATCGTCCCCGACATCCTCGCCAACAGCGGCGGCGTGACCACCTCCTACTTCGAGTGGGTGCAGGACCGTTACGGGTACTTCTGGACCGAGCCGGAAGTCAACGAGCGCCTGGAGCGCAAGATGCGCGACGCGTTCAAGGAGGTCCTGACGACGGCTTTGGAGTACAGCGTCGATTTGCGAACCGCGGCCTACGTGGTGGCCATCCGCCGAGTCGCGACAGTCACCAAGCTGCGCGGGATGTACGCGTAGCGAGGCTCCGCCTCGGACCGTCGAGCATGCCAAGGTGTGGCTTCGCCTCGCTAGGGGCAGTGCTGGCTTTGCCCGGCCTCCGGCCGGGCGAGAAAACTTGACTCAAATGGTTGGAAATCTGCAGAGTCAAGTTTTCTAGGCGAGTTCAGTTACGGGTGCGGCGGCACGCGGCTTCGCGATTCGCCCGGCGTGCAGCCGGCCGTTGATCGCCACGACGAGCGGCTCCGCGAAACGCAAGAGGCGCACGAGCGTCGTGTCGGTCGCCGCCGGCTGAGCGGCCAGCCACGCCCAATCGACGAATCCCTCCCCGGCCTCCTGATTGACGGTGAAGTACCCGATGTTGGCGGCCGAGAGGTTCTGGAAGAAATGGCTGCCCTGGGACGGCGTGACCTTGAGATCGACCATGCCGGCCTCGACGATGGCGCACGCCCCGGCAATCTGATCCCACGTGATCGGGATGCCCAGCAGGGGATCGGCCGATCCCCATCGCCCGACGCCGATGAGCACATACGGCCGCCGTGCGGCCATCAGCGCCTGGTTCAACCGCGCCACGCTCCGCGCGATCTCGCGCGTCTTCATGCGATCGAAGCGATGCAGGTCCACGACCACCACATCGCGCACGTCGTCCACGGTGCCGTGACCGAGCACCCACGGGCTTTCACACACGAGATCCTGTGGGTCGACGGCATCGAGATCGGGGTCGGTCTCTCGCTGCAATCGTGCCAGTGGCCGGAGCTGGAGCACCCCGAACTCGGCATCGCCGGCGGCGGGGAAGTTCAGCGCGAACTCGATTTCGACCGGTCCGCTCGTGCCCTGCACGGCGACCTCGAGCAGGTCGCTCAGCATCTCGGCCAGCGGGAAGAGCCCGTGCTTCAACAGGGGTGCCAGCGTCACCAGCCTGACGCCCGGCCTCGCGACGCCGTCGTAGACGACATCGTTCTCAGGCGAGTAGGTGGAGCCCACGCGCGCCAGCGTGCCGTCCAGTTCCGCCGCGTTGAGCTCGAAGCGCGACGGAAGGAAACGGCCCACGCTGTCCTGATGACCAAGCTCGAGCGCGAAGAACGATCGCTGCGCATGGGCCAGCGTGTCGGCCACCGACGAGAAGTGCGGCGCATGTCGCGGATAGCGCGGACAGAAGCGGACCGAGGCCTGGCCGGAGACGACGGTCTCACCAAGGCCCAGTGCGACCGCCGCAATCCCATCCTCGGATTGCATGGGTGGTAGAGGATAAAAGTTGTACGACCGGACGACGCCAGCCAGATCGGGGTAAAACCGGGCGTTGCGGGCGCTCCCGACCAGTCGCTGCAGCACCACGGCCATTTTTTCTTCCTCGAGCCTGTAGGGCCCCTTGGCGAAATACCGCTTCGCCGCGGGACTGAAGGTCGAGGCATACACGCGTTTGATGGCCGTGAGGAGCTGCCGCAGCCGCACGTCGAGCCGCGGGTGATCGTTGGGCAGCATGAAGGTGGCGTAGATGCCGGCGAAGGGCTGGTACTGCGAATCCTCGAGCAGGCTCGACGAGCGCACGGCGAGCGGGTAGTGCACCTTCGACAGCAGGGCGCTGAGATCCTGGTGGGCGGCCCCTGGCAGCTCGGCGCGCAGGAACGCACTCTCGATTTCCTCGAGGTCGAGGCTGTTCAGCCCGCGGTCCCGCAGGTGATTCTGCTCGAGGAACTCATCGAAAACGTCGGTGCCCAGCACGACCAGCGGGGGCACGCTTGTACGGACGTGCTCGTGGCGGCCGGCCATCTCGGACTGTCGCAGGAGATGGTCGACGAAGGCCAGACCGCGGGCCTTTCCCCCAAGCGCCCCGCCACCGATCCGGCAGAACGTGGTGTCCGGGTTGAACGTCTCCCGGTCGAAGTCCACGACGACCCCGCGCCGCGTCTGACGGCGATAGTCCCGGATGGCGCGCAGCACCTCGAGGCGGAGCTCTTCGACGCTGCCGAAATCCGAGAGCGTTCGAGGCCTCAGCTCGTGGGCCAACGCGAACTCGGTGCGTGCCTTGAACCATTTGGAAAAGTGATTGCGTGCCGCGTGATACGCCACGCTCTCGGCAGGGAGCGTGGCGAGCTGCTCTTCGAGGTCGCGCAAGTCGCGCGCGCGTCCCACCTCGCGGCCGTCGGGCATGCGGAAGACGAAATCGCCGAAGCCCAGCTGTTCGGCCATGAAACGCCGCAACTGTTGCAGCAGCGTCGGCGAGCCCTTGACGACGAACGACGCACCGACCGAGCGCGCCAGCGCCTGATTGTCCGCGCGGCTGGACTGCAGGAGCACCGGCACATCAGGCTGCCGCAACCGGACCTGCGTGGCGAAATCGAGGCCGGCCCGCGGATCCATGCGGCCGCCGCGAGGGAACTCGACGTCCGAGATCACGCCGAGGATGTGCTCCTCGTAGTCCACCACGTGCTGCCAGGCCTGCTCGTACGATCCGCAGAGCAGGATCTTGGGCTGCGCCTGCATCCTGAGCAGCTTGTGCGACAAGTTGACGCCCTCGGGCACGAGGCTGTGCGCATGCTCGGTCAGCTCGCTGTCGATCATGGGCAGGAACGACGAGTAGTAGCGCACGTTGTCCTCGATGACGAGCATGACCTGCACGCCCATCGCCCCCGTGTCGTGCGCCACGTTGCGCTGGTCCTCGACGTACTTGACGATGGCGGGGATCAGGCGGACGTCGCCCTGCCACAGGAAGACGCGATCGATGGGCAGCGGCACGGCCGCGCCTGCCAGCCTCGCGACATCGTGCATGTCGTACGCGAGGGCGACCACCGGCGTGTCGATGTCTTCATCACGAAGGCGCTGGGCGAGCGAGGCTGCAGACTCGTCTCCGATGTAGATCGACGCGATGATGAGGTTGTAGCGGGCACGATCCCGTGCGAGCGTAATCGCCTGGTCCACCGTGGACACATGCGTGACCCCCGGCGTGCGCCGGACGTACAGGTCGAGGAAGCCCTTGAGGATCTCCTCGTGCAGCTCGCCGGCCTCGGCGAGGATGAACGAGTCGTAGAGGCTGGAGACCAGCAGGACGTCGTTGACGCGGAAGGCCGCGAGGTCTGACAGCCAGGCTGGCTTCATGGCTAACGAGGCCCTGCCTCAGACCGCCAAGCATGTGACGTAAACAGGGCCTCGTTAGCCATTACGTTGTCTTGCCCCGCCTCCGGCGGGGCAGTCGCCTTGCCGGAGAAACGTGACTCATCTGGTCAACATCCGCGCCCGTCAAGGCTCCTAGCTAGCGAGTGCTCAGACCAGTCCCTGATCCATCATCGCGTCGGCGACCTTCAGGAAACCGGCGATGTTCGCGCCGTTGACGTAGTTGCCGGGCGTGCCGAACGCCTCGGCCGTGTCCCGGCAGTTACCGTGAATGGCCTTCATGATCTTGTGGAGCCGATCGTCAACTTCTTCCCGTGTCCACGACAGCCGCATGCTGTTCTGCGACATCTCGAGGCCCGACGTCGCCACCCCGCCGGCGTTGGCCGCCTTGGCCGGCCCGTACAGAATGCCGGCCTCGAGGAACTGGCGCACGCCGTCGAGCACGGTCGGCATGTTCGCGCCCTCCGACACGACGTAGACGCCGTTGCGGAGGAGGTTGGCCGCGTCGGCGGCACTGATTTCGTTCTGCGTCGCGCTCGGAAAGGCGCAATCGGCCGGATGATCCCACAGCGGATTCTGATCCGCGCCGCCGTTCGCCTCCGTGTACACCGCTTCGGGAAACCGCTCCGAGTACTCGCGGATCCGGCCCCGCCGCTCGTTCTTCAACTCCATCACGAAGCGCAGCTTCTCGTCGGTGATGCCAGCCTCGTCATAAATGAAGCCGTCCGAGTCCGACAGCGTCACCGGCTTGGCGCCCAGTTGCAGGAGCTTTTCGACGGTGTACTGCGCGACGTTGCCGCTGCCGGACACCAGGCAGACCTTGCCCTCCAGCGTCTCGTCGCGCGTCCCCAGCATCTCCGACGCGAAATAGACCGAGCCGTACCCAGTCGCCTCGGGACGAATCAGCGATCCGCCCCAGTTGAGCCCCTTGCCCGTGAGAACGCCCGTGAACTCGTTTCGGAGGCGCTTGTATTGCCCGAACAGGAAGCCAATCTCCCGGCCGCCGACGCCGATGTCGCCCGCGGGGACGTCGGTGTCAGGGCCAACGTGCCTGGCCAGCTCCGTCATGAAGCTCTGGCAGAACCGCATGACCTCCGCGTCGCTCTTGCCCTTGGGGTCGAAGTCCGAGCCACCCTTGCCACCGCCCATCGAGAGGGTGGTGAGCGAGTTCTTCAGCACCTGCTCGAAGGCCAGGAACTTCAGGATGCCGAGGTTGACCGACGGATGAAACCGCAGGCCACCCTTGTACGGACCGATCGCGCTGTTCATCTGGATGCGAAAGCCGCGGTTGACCTGCACGCGTCCCTGGTCGTCCTGCCAGAGCACACGGAAGAGGATCACGCGCTCGGGCTCGACCATTCGCTCGACGATCCGTGCGGTCCGGTACTCGGGCCGGCGCTCGAGCACGAGATCCAGGGATTCGAGGACTTCCTCGACGGCTTGATGAAACTCGGGCTCCGCGGGGTTCTTGGCCTTCAGATCGGCCATCAGATCGCGGACGAATGACGATGTGGACACGGGCAGCTCCAGTTCTCGACGATGGCCGGCTCTCGCGCGCGCGATCGGCTGGCCGACATGATACGCGGTGTCGGCGTCGGGACGACCTGCCGGTCGCGCGGATCTCGCCGCGGCGCAGGGGGCCAGCGCTCACCGTGCGCCTGCCCGCGCCGCCGCGAGGATCGCCTCGGCCGACCGATCGACGTCCCCCTCGCTCGTCGGCCATCCCGAGATCGAGATGCGCATGGCAGGCTCGCCCTGCCAGCTCGTGCCGCCGACCCAGCAGACGCCGCCCTGCTGCACGGTTGAGAGGACCTCCGGCGTGATGTTCGCCGCGCCGGCACGGACGCGGACCAGCACCTGGTTGAGCACGACGTCGTTGAGGATCTCTATCCCTTCATGCGGCCGCAGGCGGGCCGCCATCCGGAGGGCCAGCGCGCAGCATCGCGACACCAACTCGCCGACGCCACGCCGGCCCATCGTCCGCAAGTCGACGTAGAGCGGCGCGACGCGAGCGCGGCGCGAGGCTTCCGGCGTCCACTCCATGCCGTCCCGCTGCTCGCCGACGCCGCGCATTAGATACGCCGCGTGCTGGCCCATCGCGGCACGGTGGGCGCC
>JBQTIE010000013.1:0-3195 GCA_052389315.1 Acidobacteriota bacterium | reverse complement strand
AACGCCGCAGCGCCGGCTGGCCGCGGTGACGTGTCTGGCGAAAGGGCCCTCACGATCGCATCGGACGCTCGCTCGGGGACCTGGGGGTTGACCGCGCGAGGCGTGACCAGGCGCGTCTGCAGCATCTGGCCGATGAGCTCGGGAAGGCTCGGCGCACGAAAGGGGACGCGGCCCGTTGTCATCTGGTAGGCGATGACGCCGATGGTAAAGACGTCGGCGGCAGAGTCCGGGTTGCGGCCGAGCAGGAGCTCTGGTGCGACATAGGGCAGCTCCCGATCGTTGACCTCACCGCCCCGCAGGTCCTGATCCTTGAGCGTCGCCAGCAGGTCCTGAACCGACGCCAGTCCGGCTGTCGACATCAGCACCTGTTCACCCTGTTCGTCGCGGCAGAGGCGAATCATGTCGGGGTTGACGCCAACGATGAAGCCTCCGTCCGCGTTGAGCGCTGCGGTGGCGTCCAGCATCTGCCGGAGCAGAAGGGCCGTCCGTGACCAGTCGAACACGCCTTTGGCCAGTTCGGCGCGCAGGCTCGGGCCTTCGACCAGGTCGGTCACCATGAACACCAGCCGATCATCTTCACCAAAGTCACGGACCTGGAGGAGATTGGGGTGCGCGACCTGGAGTGTGCGGGCCTCCTTGAGGAAGCGTCCGCGAATGGCCTCCCAGTTGGACTGATTGGCCCGCCGCAGCACACGAATCGCGACCGGTAGGCCGAGCGCCCGGTGCGAGGCGCGATACACCAGGCTCCCCAGCCGCCCCTGCCCGATCACATCGCCGAGGTCGTAGCGCGCCAGCACCGCGCCGTCGCCACTCGCGGCCCCTCGGACCGTTGTCTGCACCGACCCCACCGCGTCCTGGAAGGCTCGTGCGAACGCGGCGACGCTGGGCCAACGGCTCTCGGGACCCTTCTCGAGCGCACGCATCACGACGTTCTCGATCGCATCGGTCAGCTCCGGCCGCAGCTGCCGCAGGCCTGGAGGGGGCGCCGTCAGCGTCTGAGTGATGAGCGACATGCGGTCGTCGGTATCGAAGGGCCGGCGACCCGTCAACATTTCGTACGCGATCACACCCAGGGTGTAGATATCCGTTCGCGGATCGCTCGTCTCGCCACGCAGCTGTTCGGGCGCCGCATACGCCATGGTGCCGAGAAAGGTGTGAGGATCGGTCAAGCGAATGTCGTCGCTGGCCGCTTTGACGGCCGCCAGCCCGAAGTCGATGACCTTGTACACGCGCTCGCCGGACTCGAATCGGTGCGCCACGATATTGGCGGGCTTGAGGTCCCGATGCGTGATGCCGCGATCGTGAGCCATCTGCAGCGCGGCTGCCACCCGCGCGATGATGTCCGCGGCGTCGTGTGGCGCCATCGCACCAGTCATCTCGATTTCGTCGCGCAGGCTCGGCCCGCTGAGCAACTCCATCACGAGGTAGGGCAGCCCGCTCGGGTCGACGTTGAAATCGAGGATGGTGACGATGTTCGGGTGGCGCAGGTGCGCGCAGGCCCGGCTCTCGCGCAGGAAGCGCTGGCGGCTCCCGGAGGGCGCATCGACGGTCTGGTGAAGCACTTTGACGGCCACTTCGTCGCCAAGCAACGGCCGCTTCGCGCGATACACCTGGCCCATGCCACCGGCGCCGAGCGGACCGACGATTTCATAGCGACCGTCGAGGAGCGACCCAGGGTCCAGCACGGTGTCCTACACGTTACAAGGTCACCGTCGAAAGTTCAAAAGCGATCTGCATCGGGGTCCAGGCATCCGCACAGCTCGGTGTCACACGTGGGTGAGCTGTGACTCGGCCTTTGCGAGCAGATGCTCGAACCACCGATTGGTGATCTTCTCCTGCACGGAGTTCTGGCGCAGTCTCGCCTCGAGATTGGCGAAGTCGACCCGGTCGAGGTCCTGATCCTGGTTGTAGCAGGAGAAGATGAACTCTTCCTGGCCCGTGACGGGATCCACGTGTCGCTGCAGGCACTGGGCGCAGACTTCCTTCATCATGCACTGCATCGGCGAATTGATGCTGCCAATGCCGCGATGCGTCGGCTGCAGGTAGGGGCGAAGGGGCCCGTGACGCGCCAGGCGCACGGCGTTCATCATGCGGTCGGACCCGATCGCGATGATGCGGGAGACGTCGGCCAGCGGCACCACCCGTCGCGAGCCGATGCGGCCTTCGGCGTAGGCGACCATGGCATCCACGATGTTGCCCCTGACGTGCGCATCCTGTGCGCGCGCCGGCACAATCGGATCGCCGCCGTCGGTCGCCCAGATCACCTGATCGGTCGACTCTTCGATGTCCTCGCGCTTGAAGAGATCGGCGCCGTCCCTGTAGCCTGCAAAGTAGATCACGCGGTTGCCGCTCGCCTTGAGCGCCCGGGCGATGGAGAAGAGCACGGCGTTGCCCAGCCCGCCTCCGGCCAGCAGGACCGTGTCGTCGTCGGGAATCTCGGTGGGCGTCCCGCTCGGCCCCATGAGCACGACGGGCTCACCTGGCTGCAGATATGCGCACAACCGGCTGGATACGCCCATCTCGAGCGTGATGAGCGACAGCAGGCCGCGCTCGGCGTCGACCCAGGCGCCCGTCAACGCGATGCCCTCCATGAGCAGCGCCACCCGGCTGCCTCGGATCCGCACGTGCGGGCTGAGTCGCTCGAAGTTCTGCAGCCGGTAGAACTGGCCGGGATGAAAGTGGCGGGCCGCGGCCGGCGCACGGACGATGACCTCGACAATGGTCGGCGTCAAGCGGACCACGCGCTCCACCCTGGCCAGCAGGTAGTCGTCCAGGCGGGCGATCATCGTCGTCCATCGATGCTCGCGTGCCGGCTGCCCCGCCGGGTCCAGCGATGCGATTTCTTCGGCAAAGAGCGCGGTCACGTGCGGATACCCGTGCTTGGCTGAGGCCATCGCCTTGACCACGTTGCCGTTGAAGCGCGGGTGGTTGTCCCCGTAGTAGCTGACGAATCGGCCGTCGCGCTGGTACGAGGTGAAAAACCCGTTCGCATCGGGCTCGAGGCTGAAGCGTCCATCCGCGCCCTTGACCGCCCGAAACCCCTTGAAGAACCTGCGGCGATCGTCGAGTGCGAAGGTGCCCGGATGCTCCTTTTCGTAGGTGACGTTCGGCGACGTGCCAGCCGCCACGAGCACGGTGCGCGCCGGCAACTCGACCCGCTCCGCCCCGTCGGGACCCGTGCGCCGGAACACCATG
>JBQTIE010000012.1:0-11315 GCA_052389315.1 Acidobacteriota bacterium | reverse complement strand
ACGCCGGACGGCGACCGGCGCTCGCCGGAGACGAGCGAGCAACGGCAGATGGTGCTCGCGCAGATGCCCGGAGACGCGGCATCATGACCGGCGTCGTGAGGACACCGGACTCCGGCGACGTGACCGCTGGCCACCTCGACCGCTTCCGCGGCGCGCTCCTCGGCCTCGCCGCCGGCGACGCGCTGGGGACGACGGTGGAGTTCTACGGGACCGCGTCCTGGTGGGGCGATCCGCTGGCGCCGGTCGTGGGATGAAGTGGAGGCTACTCCCGAGAGGGAGCACAGCCAACGGTTGAGACCGGCCCTGGGGAGGGCATCTCACAAGCCGCGTTGGTATGATCGACGCCGCTCATGGTGCCGTCACCCGCGCCCACGGTAGTGGTCCTCGGCGGCCCGAACGGCGCCGGCAAGTCCACCACGGCCCCTCGGCTGCTTCGCGGCACGCTGCGCGTCGATGAGTTCGTCAACGCCGACACGCTCGCCCAGGGGCTGTCAGCCTTCCGCCCGGAGGCCGCGGCGGTCGACGCTGGCCGCATCATGTTGCGCCGGCTCGATCAGCTGGCGGCGAACCGTTCCAGCTTTGCGTTCGAGTCTACCCTGGCCAGCCTCGGACTGGCGCATCGGCTCTCGGCCCTCGAGGCCGTGGGGTATCACTCGCACTTGTTGTATCTGTGGCTTCCCGACGTCGCGCTTGCGCTGGCGCGAATCGCCGAGCGCGTGCGGATGGGCGGCCACGATGTGCCGGCTGACACGGTGCGACGCCGATTCGAGCGGAGTCGCCGCAACTTCTTCCAGCGGTACCAGCAGATTGCGCGGCGCTGGCGCCTGTATGATGCCTCTGTGCTGGCGGGACCCCGGCTGATTGCGCGCGGGGGGAGAGGCCGGCAAGCTCGAATTCTAGACGACGAGGCCTGGCGTCTAGTGTCCCGGCCCACTGGGCCGGGACACTAGCCGCGGGGCCCGACGCCGATGAATGACGACACCCCCTCAATCGACGATCTGTTCGAGGACGGCCGCGCCATAGACGAGGCTCTGCGCCTCGCGGCCGCCGACGCACGGCGCCTGCACAAGCGTCTCGGCCATCCGATGGCGATCTGGCGCGACGGCCGAGTGGTGTGGGTGGCGCCCGAGGATATCCCCGAGGTGATGGAGGCTCAGGAGCCGACCGACGACCGCGACTCGTGACCCCTTTTCAGTTTCTGCGATCCGCCCACACTCCTCGGCAGCGACTCGCGGCCGCGGGTGGCAGAAACGTTAATTACACCCGGCCCCTTTTCAGTGGCAGTGAAGCCACATAGGACATCAGGCTCTTTCTTCACCCGGGAGCGCACCTCATGCACCTCGTCTTCGAACAACTCCGCGCCGGCGGCGACCGCAACTTCGGCTACGTGCTCGGCGACCGCGACGCCGGGCAGGGCGTGCTCATCGACCCGTCGTACACCCCCGAAGCCTTCGTCCAGCGCTGCACCGACCAGGGCCTCACCGTCACCCACATCGTCAATACGCACGGGCACCCGGATCACCTCAACGGCAACGCGGCCGCGGCGGCGCTGACCGGCGCGCCGATCGCGGCCTTTGCGGATTCCACGATGGTCACGCCGGATGTCGGCCTGCGCGACGGGGATGAGCTGGCGGTGGGCGGCCTGCGCCTGCAGTTCCTGCACGTGCCCGGCCATTGCCCCGACCACCTGGTGATTTACGAGCCGACGTTCCGGATCCTGATCACGGGTGACCTGCTGTTCGTCGGTAAGGTGGGCGGCACCTCGAAGGACGAGGACGCGCGCGTGGAGTGGGACAGCCTGCAGAAGGTGCTCGCGCGGTTCCCGGACGAGGCGACCGTGTGGCCCGGGCACGACTACGGCGCGCGCCCGAGCTCGACGATCGGCCTCGAGCGCGCCGCGAACCCGTTCCTCCGGTGCCCGGATCTCGACGCCTTCCTCGCGCTCAAGCGGAACTGGGCGACGGTCAAGCAGCAGCTCGGGTTGAAGTGACTGCGCTCTGTGGCACCCGGCCCGCGCTGTCGATACCCCGCCCGATCGTCTATCAGACTCGCTGAGGGTCATCAGCCCACGCTGGGCCTTTCAAGCGGGCGCCGGACCACGCGCGTGGCTGATTGCAGATTCTGCGATCTCTGGCAGCGACTCGCCCGCCGAGGGTGGCAGAAACGTTAATTACAGGGTTAATTACACCCGGCCCCTTTTTCAACCCGGCCCCTTTTTCAATTCGTTTCGACCGGCTGCCTGTCAGCCGCCGCAACTCGCGGCCATTCCCCAGCGGCTGTCAGAGCCACGGCGCCACGCGCGCATCACAGGCGTGCGCGTGCCCCCAGGGGCGGCTCCGCCCGCGACCTGGAGGAAGCTGTAGCACGGCGGCAGATCCTCGGGCTGCAGCTCGCCGAGGAGTGCCCCAACCGTCGTCCCGCGCTCCTTCGCGAGCTGCTCGAGCTGCACTGGCGTGATGGTCCGCTGCCACGCGCCGCTGGTGACGACGAGCGGACCCGCCTCGCCGCGCGGGCGGAACGGACGGTCGGCCAGGTGGGTGTGGCCGTACACGAACACGTCGAACGGCTGGATCGCGCGCGACACGAGCCCGGGCGACGCGCGCGCGAGCTGCTCGCGCACCGCGTCGATGTGCCACCCGAAGCTCTCGTTCCTCGATCGCCAGTAATGCTCGAACGCAGAGCCGACCGTGTCTGACGTCCGCGGACACTCGAGCATCGGCGCGCCCACGCCTGCCAGCTGCGTCAGCACGCGCTCCATGCGCCGCCTCGCGCGACGGATGGCCGCGCGATAGTCGCAGATGGCGACAATGGTCGCATCGGTGACGCCGGGGTCGAGCGCTCGCAGCTCACCCGCGGCTGCGGCCTTCGCGACCTTGGGCGCAAACGGGTCGTCGGCCGGCAGCGACGAGGCGAGAAACGCCCCCGGGTCGCGCCGAATCGCCGCCAGATCCCACTCCGGCGCCTGCACCTCGCCATCGTCCAAATCCATCCTGAACTGCTGCCATGTGGTCTTCGTGAGGAAATAGCGGAGCAGTGCCGGCACGCCCTCGGGCGGATCGCCCTCGTCTGCCGCGATCGCATACTTGGCGCCGGCGCCTAGCTCGGCGACGTTGTCCACGATGGGATAGCGCGGCTCGGTCCGGTCGAACACGGGCTGGATGACCTGCTCGCCCCACGGCCGCTCGAGATGGTCGCGGACGCCCGCGGAGAGGAACGGCCGGGGCCAGTTCGTGAATCGGTCGGCGCCGAGCGGCAATTGATGGCCGTGCTCGACGTATACACGCTCGTCTGGCGAGAGCCACCCGTCAGACTCGACGATCTGCACGCGGCCCTCGGGCGCGCCAAACGCCTGCAGCGCACGCGCGCGGACCACGGGGAAGAGCAGGGCGGCGTCGTGGTCGCCGGGGATGACATGCACGCGATTGCTGCCGGACCGCGCGAAGTCGCCAAGGGCGCGAAGCTCGCCGGCATGTGCGGCAATGACGGTTTCCATCCGCGCGAGCGCGTCGGCTTCTGTGCAGCCGAGCCGCGGATCGTCGTGACCGCATGTGACGGTGTGCGCCTGCCGCAGCTCGAAGGTGTCGCCGTTGAGCACCAGATCGGTCGCGCCACCGCCCTCGGCGTCGATCGCGTTCAGAAAAGCGACGAACTCGTCATGCCAGCGGAAGTCTTCGAACGGGTGCCAGCGGCCCCCCGCGGCGCCCACTTCTTTCCTCGCCCTCTCCGTCTGGCTTGTGCCGGCCGTCCGGGTGCCGGCGGCCTGGCGACCCACGCGCTGTCCCGCGCCCTGTCCCACGCGCTGTCCTGCGCCCTGTCCTCCGCCCTGACCTCCGGGCCCAGTGCCCGGACCCATGTGCAGATCGCCGATGACGACGATAGTGCGGGTGAGTGATTGAGCGGGGGAGCGCGAATCGCCGTTGCCGATCGTGGTGCCGGTGAGGCACATGGCCACCATGGCCCAGATGAACGATGCCGCGCCCGCGATCCGTTGGCGCGAGCCCGCCGTCGCCCGACGATCGCGGCTCCACCGTCTCATCGCGGCCCGCTCATCGTCCGGGCGCGGCGACGGCTTCGCGGCCGCGCTCCGCTTGCTCCCTCGGCCCTTCCTTCGCGAGCGAGGCTTTCAGGATCTCCTGGTCGTTCCTCACGAAGATATGGCGGTTGGCATACGCGGGATGCGACCAGTGGACGGCGCCGAGGTCTCGCCGCCGGGCCGTCGGATGGGTGGGCTCGATCAGCTTCGTCCGGCTGATCTCCTCGAAGCCCTTCGGTGACAGCCGCGCGATGACCAGCTCGCCCCGATCGTTGTTGATGAAATAGCGGTCGCCGTTGCGCACGAGAAACGCGGTTGCCCAGCGCGCCCGTTCCTTGACGAGCGCCATCGACTCCCACACGCGGCGCCCGGTCGCGAGCTCGAGGCAGCGCAGCTCGCCGTGGCTGTCGATGCCGTAGATATAGTCGCCGTCGATCACGGGCGTGCTGATGGTGGAATGGATCGCGTCGGTGGCGACCTCGCTGTTGCTCTTGCCGCTCCACAGCAGCGTGGCGCCCGGGCGCATCTCGTCGAGCTTGAGCATGCGGGCGCCGTTGTAGAACGACGTCACGAGCAGATGCGAGCCGCTCCGCACGGGCGTCGCGACCGTCATGCCCATGTCCACCTCGGACGGCACGTCCCAGTAGGTTCTGCCGGTGACGGGATCGAGCGAGGTGATGGCGCGCGGGTGCCAGATGATCAGCTGCCGCGCGCCGCCAGCCTCGATGATGGTGGGCTGGTTATAGCCCGGCTCCCAGTCCGATGAGAGCGCGCGCCAGATTTCCTCGCCGGTGCGCTTGTCGAACGCCATCACCTTGGCGTCGGGCTCGCCGCCGACGAGCGCGATCAAGCGATCGCCGTCCACGAGCGGGGCGGCGGCCATGCCCCACGACGGCACCTCCGCGCCGAAGTCGCGAACGAAGTCCTTCTGCCAGAGGACGCGGCCGGTGGCCGACTCGAGCGCCAAGAGCCGGCCCATCCCACCCAGCACGTACACACGGTCCTCGTCTACCGTCGGCGTGGCGCGCGGGCCAATCGCGTAGATGAGCTGCAGACCCGTGTAGTCCGTCTCCCACTCGTGGGTCCACAGGATCGCGCCCGTCGCCTCGTCTAGCGCGAGCGCCCGCTCCATCGCGCGGTTGGCGCGAATGCGGCGCGAGTCGGTGACGAACACGCGCCCGCCGGCGACGGACGGACCGGAGTAGCCGGCGTGGATGGGCGTGCGCCAGCGCACCTGCAGGCCGGTGGGGGGGAAGGTGTCGAGGATGCCGGTCTCGTTCCAGACGCCGAGGCGTCCGCGGCCGCGCCATTCGGGCCAGTCGTCCGCGTTCAGCTCGTGCGCGTGGGCGGCCAGGCAGAGAAGCGTGGCAGCGATCGCGATCCGCGCGTGGCGGGGGACGCGCCGCAGGAACCGCGCGCGAGACGGCGAGCCGGTTCTCCAGAGCGTCGGGGAGCCGTCGGGCAGAGGAGAGCACACGCGTGAAGAATGCGACGTGATTGGGTTGGCGTCAAGAACGCGCGACGGTCGTCGGGTCCAGGCGAGTTTCTGCGTTTTCTGCTCCGTGGGCCACGGTCTGGCGGGCGGCTGACCCGCCAGACGTCGAGATTCGCCGAGAGGGAGCGCAGCGGGACAAATGTCGCCCGATCATCTATCAGACTCGATAGGGCATCAGCCTGCGTTGGGCCTATCAAGCGGACCCGGGACCACGTGCGTGGCTGATTGCAGATTCTGCGATCTCTGGCAGGGACTTGCCTTCCGAGGGTGGCAGAAACGTTAATTACACCCGGCCCCTTTTTAACAATTATTTAATTAATTACACCCGGCCCCTTTTTCACCCGGCCCCTTTTCACGCGGTCACGCGGTGTGGCCATTCGCGCCGGAGGCGTAGAATCTCTAGCGGACGCCATCCAGGGGATTCGGAGAGTCGCCATGAGCAGGAACCTTCTGTTGTGTTCGGTCGTTTTGTTGATGGGCGCCGTCGGATCGCTTTCCGCGCAGCAGCACGAGCACGATCGGCTCGGCACCGTCAGCTTCCCGACATCCTGCGACCCGAAGGTGCAGGCCGAGTTCGAGCGCGGCGTCGCCATGCTGCACTCCTACTGGTTCAACTACGCTGGCAAGACGTTCCGCAACGTGCTGGCCCAGGATCCCGGCTGCGCGATGGCCTACTGGGGCATCGCGCTGGACCTGCTGGGCAACACGCTCTCGGCGCCGCCGTCGCCTGAGAACGCGCGCGCAGCCTGGGAGGCGCTCGAGAAGGCCCGCGCGCTCGGGGTCAAGACGCCGCGCGAGCGCGACTGGCTGGACGCGATCCGCGCCTACTTCCGGGATCACGACACCGCGGGCGTCGAGGCGCGGCTCCAGGCCTACAACAAGGCGACGCGTGAGGTGGCCGAGCGTTACCCGGACGACTTCGAGGCCCAGGTCTACTACGCGCTGACGCTGCAGGCCTCCGCCCCCAAGAGCGACCTCACCTATGCGAACCAGCTCGAATCGGCGAAGATCCTGGAAAAGCTTTACGTGCGCAATCCCCAGCATCCCGGCATCACGCACTACCTGATTCACGCCTACGACTTCGCGCCGTTTGTCGAAAAGGGCATTCCCGCGGCCCGGCGCTATGCCGCCATCGCGCCCGCCGTGCCGCACGCGCGCCACATGCCCGCGCACATCTATTCGATGGCCGGGTTGTGGAAGGACTCCATCGCGTCGAACCTGTCGGCAATGGAGATACAGCCCGACTACTACCACGCCGCAGACTTCACGGCGTACGCGCACCTCCAGCTCGCGCAGGATCGGCAGGCCGCGGCCATGATCGACAAGGCGCTCAGCACGCCGCGGCGGGGCGACCGGCCGCCGAGCATGGCCGACGACACCGCCCGCGCCGCGATGCCCGCGCGCTACGTGCTCGAGCGGGCCGACTGGGCCGGCGCGGCGGCGCTGCCCGTCACGTCGAGCCCGTATCCGCAGGCGGATGCGCTGACCCGCTTCACGCGCGGCCTGGGCATGGCGCGACAGGGCAACGCGTCAGGCGCCACGCAGGAAATCGGCGCACTGGAGCAGCTGCAGGCGAAGCTCATGCAATCGGGCGATCGCTATTGGGCCGACCGCGTGGGCGAGCAGATCCTCGCGGTTTCCGCGTGGATGGCGCTCGCGGAGAAGCAGCGCGATCGTGCCGTGTCGCTGATGCGGCAGGCCGCGGACGGGGAAGACCGCAGCCTCAAGCACGTCGCCATGGAGAACCGGCTCTACCCGATGCGTGAGCTGCTCGGCGATCTGCTGCTGGAGGCGGGGCAGGCAACGGCGGCGCTAGCCGAATACGAGCGGGCCCTCGAGCAACGTCCCAACAGGTATCGGGGTGTGTACGGTGTGGCGCGTGCAGCGGAGGCGGCCGGCGACAGGCAGCGCGCCGCTGATTACTATCGGAAGCTGCTGCAGTTGGCGGAGGGAGGCGACGGAGCGAGGCCCGAGGTACAGCGGGCGACGGAGTATCTGGGACGGCGTTGACTCTCGAACCGCCGGTTGAACTTCAGCCGGCCGGACCCGGGCCCCCTTTCACGCTTGCTTCTCACCGCCGCCGCGATCTCTGGCCGCGACTCGCGGTCCGAGGGTGGCAGAAACGTTAATTACACCCGGCCCCTTTTCACACTTCTTCTCACCGCCCCGCGATCTCTGGCCGCAATTCGCGTGCGAGGGTCGCAGAAACTGAAATTACACCCGGCCCCTTTTTCCCTCTACCGCCGCCGCTCTGTCGTCGTCACCCCCCGCCCCACCACCGTCACCACCACCTGCGACGGATACTCCTTCGAGTGGTGCACCACGTTCCGAGCGACCACCGGCACACGCTCGTCGTGGTTGTTCCCACCGGTGTTCAGATTGCGATCGAAGCGCGGGAAGTTGCTGCTCGACACCTCGACCCGCAGGCGATGGCCCGGCGCGAAGTAGTTGCTGGTGACGAGCGGCTGCAGCGCGACCTTGTAGACCTTGCCCTTCTCCATCCACGCCAGCGGCTTGTCGTAGCCGTCTCGGTAGCGCATCCGCTGGATCGACTCGTCCAGGTTGTAGGCGCGGCCGTCGGGGTAGACGTCCAGGATCTTCACCGTGAAGTCGGTGTCGCGCGCGTCCGAGGAGACATAGAGCGTCGGCGTGATCGGGCCGCTCACCTCGACACCGTCCTTGAACGGCTCCGACGTGTAGACGAGGACGTCCTGCCGCGCTTCCATGCGCCGCTGATCGAACGAGCCGGCCGTAATCGCGTTGCCGGTGCAGCAGACGTTGCCGCCGTACGACATGACCGGATTGCTTGGGTCGTAGACGAACGCATCCGGCGTATCGGCAGCAGGAGGCGCGACGGTGAGCGCGCCGTCACCCGACAGGGAATTCGCGCGGCCGCCGCTCGAGAGATACAACGTCATCGGTCGCGCGCCCTCGGGCGGCCACGTCTCGGACGACTGCCACTTGTTGAGCCCCATCGTGAAATAGGTGACCTTCGAGAGCTTGTCGATGCGCGTCCCGGCCTCGCCCTTCAGGAACTTGTCGAAGAAGCCGTAGACGATGTCGTTGTAGTCGAGCCGCGCGTCGCCCATGCTGCGCTCGCCGACGACGGTGTGTTCAGTGGCGCGGGTGTAGGCGCAGTGCGCCACGGGCGCGATGATGGCCCACTGCTGATCCGCCACCTCCGGCTTTGCCGTCTTCCGCACGTGGTTGAACATCTCGAGGTTCGGGCCGGCCGAGACGTCGTACCACGACATGAACCACAGCCCGGGCAGGTTGAGCGGCATGTTGTCGTGCCAGAGCCCGCCCTTGTACCAGGCCGGATCGTTGGGGGTGCGGCCCACCATGTCGCCGCCGGTCGGCACCGGCATCTCGTCGGCAAAGATGCCGCGCGGGCCCTGCGCCTCCTTCATGATGTCCTTGACGGGGAGGTGCCACAGGGCCTGGCTCCAGTCCACCGGCGGCATCTGCGGCGCCAGATCGAAGAGGCGCGACGCGGCAACGAGATCCTCGCGGCTCGTGTCCTTGGAAAACATCGGCCGCACCTGGTTCTGCTGGCCGTAGATCCAGGTGATGAAGAGCATCTGCACGGCGCCGCCGCGATACCAGTTGCCCTGCTCGTAATACGGCCCCACGCGGCCGACGCCCGCGCCAAAGCCCTGGACGTTCATCGCCGCGAATCCGGGATGGCCGAGCGCGGACACCGCCGGTTGCCACTCCGCCGTCGACGAGCAGCCCGTCGTCCCCACCTTGCCGTTCGACCACGGCTGCTTCGTCATCCAGTCCATCGCGTCGTAGCCGTCGGTGGTGGGCGCGCCGAGGATGTCGTAGTGGCCCTCGGAGAAGAAATGCCCGCGCTCGTTCTGGACGACATACGCGTAGCCGCGCTTGACCACGGCCAGTGGCGTGGACATGTCGGCGGGGACGCGGTTGCGCACATCCCAGTAGTTGAAGTTGTACGGCGTCTTCGAGAAGACGATGGGCACGGGGCCGGTCGCGTCCTTCGGCCGGTAGATGTCGGTGGCGAGCCGCACGCCGTCGCGCATGGGCATCATGACCTTGCGCTCGACGATGGCGATGGATTGCAGCTCGCGTTCGAGGTCGTGGCGCCGCTGCTGCTCCGCGGGCGAGAGGCCGCCCTGCTGGGCGGGCGCCGACACGGTGAGGGAGACGAGGGCGACGGCGAGGGCGGAGGTGAATCGGCGGGTCATGCGCGCATTATGGCGCCTGCCGGCCGGAGCACCAATGGCTCTCCGAGCGTCCAGCCGGGCGACCGCGGCCATACTTTGCACTTTTCCGCACGCTGGTGGCACGGCGCGCGGCATGCTTGTGGCACGGCGCGCGGCACGGGTGGCACGGCGCTCCCCCGGCCGGGGGAGGATTGAAGAAATTGAAAAGGGTCTGCGGCTTTTTCAGGCTTTTCAGGCCCCGCCTGCCGTCCGGCGCCCGCGTTCCTCCCGTGGATCCGCGTGCACCCGCCGTTTGCGCCCATCCGCCAGGACCCGCGGGTCGGCGCGCTGATGGCGGAGATGCGGCCTCCGATGCCGTGAGGGGCCACGGGCACGTCACGAGCGCGTCTCCGACTGTCAAAACGCGGGTCAGGCCCCCTCAAAGAGCTCCAACAGCGGTTCCCCTCGATAATTCCCTGACGCGCACCGAGCGCGCCGACTCCCGATGCCCCGTATCACCGACGACTCCCGCATCCGCGCCCTGCTCGATCGCGACCGCGCCTGGGCGGCCTACGCGATCGGCGACTTGAGCCCCGACTTCGCTCCCCACTGCACCTGGTATGCACCCGCGGACGAAGCGCAGGCCCTGCTGCTTCTCTACGGCGGCTTCGCCCCGCCCATCGTGTTTGCCATGGGCAGCCCATCGGACCTCGCGCCGCTCTTCCGCGAGATCGACGCGCCCGTGGTGTCGCTCCATGTCCAGCCGGACGCGCTGGCGGCCATGGCGCCCGCCTATCGACCGACACACACCCGCGCAATGTGCCGCATGGCGATCGAGCCGGCGTCCTTCCAGGCGGTGCCCAAGGACGACGTGGTCGCGCTCGACCAGTCCCACCACGACGCGGTGGTCGCGCTCTACGACGATGGGCACCGGCATGGCGATGGGCCGGCGTTCTTTCACGCGTGGATGCTCGGCCAGGGCACGTTCCGCGGCGTGTGGGACGGCGCGGATCTCGTCGCCGTCGGCGGCACGCATCTCTTCTCGCGCGCGCTGGGCATCTGCGCGGTGGGCAACGTCTACACGCGCCGCGATCGCCGCGGGCAGGGACTCGGCGCGCGCGTCACGAGCGCGGTCGTCCAGCACGCCCTCTCCCAGTCGATCCCCACCATCGTCCTCAACGTCGGCCGGGACAATGCCGGCGCGCGGAGGGTTTACGGTCGGCTGGGGTTTCGCGACCACTGTGAGTTCTTCGAAGGCGAGGCGGAAGCGCGCATCAGGGGCTGAAGACCGTGCGGACCTATAGCAAGTGTTTCGACTGGCCATAGAGGATGTCCGCTTCGCCGGAGGCGAGGCAAAGCGAGATATGGACGCTAGCGTCCCGTCGCGGCCCCTTTGTCCCTACTGCCGCCGCCGCTGCCGCTCGAGCGCACGCGTCCGGCGGTCGAGGTCGGCGAGCATCCGCTCGTATTCCGAGCACCGCCCCCGCATCTCGCTCCGAAGCGCGGTGACGTCGCGCGCAATGCCTTCGAGCACGCCGCCGTAGTTGTCGGCGGTCGTCCGCACGAGCTCGCGCAGTTGCTCCATCTGCACGTCGATCTTGGTGCTCAAGCGCTGGTCGAG
>JBQTIE010000011.1:0-13390 GCA_052389315.1 Acidobacteriota bacterium | reverse complement strand
AGACCGCCGAGCATGTTGGGCGGTGAGGCTCCGCCTCGCTAGTGGCAGTATTGGTTTTGCCCGGCCTCCGGCCGGGCGAGAGTCTTGAAGGCCGATTGAAAAACTTGACTCATTCGTAAGGATTCTCTCGGCCTTCAAGACTCTAGCCGCGGTCGAGCAGGAACGGGTTGGTCTGGCGCTCGTGGCCGATGGTCGTCTGCGGCCCATGGCCTGAATACACTCGCGCCTCGTCTCCGAACGCGCACAGCACGTCGGTGATCGATCTGAGCAGCGTGTCATAGTCGCCGCCCGGCAGATCGGTCCGGCCGATCGATCCCGCAAACAGCGTGTCGCCCACGAACAAGTCCAGGCCTGGCTGGCCGCGCGGTCCGATCTGGAGGCACACGCCGCCGGGGCAGTGGCCCGGCGTGTGGTGAACGAAGACGTCGTAGTCGCCGAATTGAATCGGCCCGGGTCCCTCGTAGTACACGTCGACCGGCGGCGGCGCTTCGACCTCCAGGCCGAAGCGTCGCCCGTGCGCGACCGCCTCCTTGTAGAGAAAGAGGTCGTCGCGATGGAGATGAACGGGCACATCGAGCGCACGCTTCGCGCGCGCGACGCCGCTCACGTGATCGACATGCGCGTGGGTGAGCAGAATGGCTCGGACCGAGAGGCGCTCGGTCGTGATGAACGACAGCAGCTCATCGACTTCGTCGCCAGGATCGATCAGCACGGCGTCTTGAGAGCGCTCGCAGGCGACGACGTAGCCGTTCTTGAAGAAGGGCCCGACGGCCGCTGTCTCGATCACCATGACACCTACGTTATCACTCGTCCCTTTGAATTCTGCGCCCGTAACCTGTACCGTGGAGGCCATGGTGCTCGTCGTCGCCGACGACCTGTTGTTTCGTTCCAAGATCTCGACGGCTGCCAAGCTCGCCGGGGTGGTCGTCCGCGCCGCCACCACGCCGGACGCAGCCTTGGAGCGGGTGCGCGCCGACGGCCCGTCGCTGGTTCTCCTCGATCTCGATGGTGGGCGTCCCGAACCCTTCGAAGTGCTCCGCCGTCTCGCGGAAGATCCCGTTCTGCGGGACGTGCCGACGATCGGGTTCGTCTCCCACGTCCACGCCGATCTCGTGCGGCGGGCACGCGCGATGGGCATCGGGAACGTGATGGCGCGCGGCGCTTTCGCCGTCGCACTTCCGGAGCTCCTGGCCCCCCACGCCGAACCCCCCGCATGATGGGGCGGAAGGTGTCGCTCGGCGACGTACTCGGCGCCCGCCGCCGCATCGGTCCGTACCTGTCGCCGACGCCGCTGCTGGCGTCCACCTGGCTGTCAGCCGAGACTGGCGCGTCGGTGTTCCTGAAGATCGAATCCGTCCAGTGGGGACGGTCCTTCAAGATTCGCGGGGCACTCAACGCCGCCCTCGAGCTCGCGGCCAGTCGGCCCGCCGATCAGCCGACCCTGGTGACGGCCTCGGCCGGCAACCACGGGCAGGCGCTGGCTGTGGCAGCCGAACGGCTGGGGTGGCGCGCCGTGGTGTTCACGCCCCGCGCTGCCCCGCAGACCAAGAAGATGGCCATCCGGCGCCACGGCGCCGAGCTGCGGGATGATCCTCCCGACTACGATGCCGCAGAACAGGAGGCCCGCGCCTATGCGGCCGGAGCACGAGGTGTGTACATCTCCCCCTACAACCACCCGAGCGTCATCGCCGGCGCCGGGACGATCGCGCTCGAGCTGCTCGAGCGAGTGCCCGATCTCGATGTGGTCGTGCTGCCCGTCGGCGGCGGCGGGCTCGCCAGCGGCGTGGCCCTGACGCTGAAGGCCGCCTCGCCTCGGCTCGAGGTCGTCGGGGTCGAAGTGGAGGCCTCCACGCCGTTTGCCACAAGCCTGGCGCACGGCCGGATCACGACCGTGTCCGTCGGGCCGTCGCTGGCCGATGGCCTCACCGGCAATCTCGAGCCCGATGCCATCACGTTCGATCTCGTCCGCCAGCACGTGGATCGGCTGGTGACCGTGGCCGAACAGGACCTCGTGCGGGCGATTCGACACCTGGTCACCGAGGAGCACCTGATCGCCGAGGGCGCGGGGGCCGCGGCCACCGCGGCGGTCCTGACGCGCGACGTCGTGCCCCGCGGCCGCCGGGCGGCCGTGCTCGTGACCGGCGGAAACATCGATCTGCCGACCCTGACCACTGTGCTCGGATCGGCCAACACTTGACCTGTCTGATCGCGGCCAAGCCCTCGTCATCGGGGCTGACCCATCGCGCCAAGAGTCACGGCCGCCTCCACGCCGCCTGGCAGGCTGTGGCTCCTAGAGGCGGCGTAACATCGCGGCCAGCGTCGCCGGTGATTCGAACCGGCCCGTGCGCGTCCGCGCGATGATGGTCTCGATCGCCTGCGCCCCGACGACGCCGCGGGCGGGCGATCGGCCCACCAACTGCTCCAGAAGGTTGCCCAAGGCGACCAGATCATCGTCGGCACCGGGCGCCGTCACCCTCAGGGAGGGATCGGCGGTCCGATCGAGCTTGACCTTGCTCTTCATCGTGACGAGGACCGTCTGCTGGCTGATCGCACCATGCGCCACGTCGTGCGCGTGCAGCTCGGCCACGGCGTCGGCCACTTCCGCCACGATCGTCGCCGCGCGGCGCAGGGGCAGCGGCTGGCCCGCGGCGACCTCGAGGAGCGGTTGCGCCGCCACGAACTCGTAGGCCAGCAGGACACGGTGGTCTTCAACGGGGAGCACGTTGAAGAGCGTCACGAGGGAGGGATGAAAGATGCCCTTGGCGGAGTGGGCGCGAAGGAGTGCGTGCTGCGCGGCGTCCGCCTCGGCTGGGAGGTCCACGGTGTACAGCCAAACCGTCTGTGCCGTCTGCACGTCTCGCGCCCGCCTGGCGCCGCCTTGCCGCGGCACCTCGAGGATCTGATAGCGCTCCGCCACCAGCATCACGATTTCCTGGGACGCGAGGGGCGGATCTCCACGCGGCTCGGCAGGCTTCGAGTGTCATGGCTCAACAGGCTGAGCACGGCCTGCGCCACGTCCTCCGGGCGGAGCTTCCAGTCGGCGCCGGCCTCGGGTGTTCTGCCTGAGAACCCGGTGGCCACCGACCCGGGCAGCACACAACTGACGCGGATGTTGTCGTCACGCAGCTCCTGCATCAACGCCTCACTGAAGGCGTTGAGGCCCGCCTTGGACGCGCAGTACGCCGCGCCGCCGGCGAACGGAGCCGTGCTGGACAAACTGCTGATGTTGATGATCCACCCGCCGCCACGCCGACGCAGGTGAGGAATCGCAGCCTTGCAGCAGTGAAACACGCCGGTCAGGTTGGTGTCGATGATGCGTCGCCACTCGTCGTGCGGGAGATCCACGATCGGGGCCCCGAGGCCCACTCCGGCGTTGTTGACGAGGACGTCGAGCCCGCCGAAGCTCGCCACGACCTCGCGGATGGCCGATTCGACCGAAGCGGCTTCACGCACGTCGCAGGTCAACGCCTGAACCGCTGCCGATTGCCCGACCCTCGCGCGGAGCTCCTGGACGGCCTGCCGCAGACGCTGCTCTGAGGTGCCCGTGATGGCCACCTGGTGACCGGCGCCCAACAGCGCTTCGGCCGTCGCGAACCCGATGCCGCGTACGCCGCCGGTGATGAACGAGACGCGTGACATCCCGCCTATACAATAGCTCCGTGCGCTCGATTGTCGTGCTCGGCGCTGGCGACCTCGGCGGTTCGGTGGCCCGCCAGCTGGCGGCGTCGGACGCCTCGCGCCGGATCGTGCTCGTTGACGAGGACGGCTCGATCGCCGCGGGAAAGGCGCTCGACATCCGCCAGGCAGCGCCCATCGAAGGGTTTTCGACCCTCGTCGAGGGCGGGCAGGACGACTCGGCGGTGATCGGCGCAGACCTGGTCGTGATTGCCGATCGGGCGGCAGGTCACGTCGAATGGCAGGATGAGGCGGGCGTGGGCCTGCTGCATCGGATCCTGGGGCGTCAGGCCAGCGGCTGGACGCTCTGCGCGGGTGCCGCCCAGATGGATCTCGTCGAGCGGGGGGTCCGCGAAATCGGCGTGGCCCGGCATCGGCTGCTGGGGTCCGCACCCGAAGCGCTGCGCGCCGCGGTCGTCTCGATGGTCACGCTGGAAGCAGGATGTTCACCCCGCGAGATCTCCCTGACCGTGCTGGGCCGCCCCCCGGATCAGATCATCGTGCCGTGGCAGGACGCGTCGATCGGCGGTCGCCGTCTGCCCGACGTCCTCGGCGCGCCGGCCATCGCGCGCCTCGACGCCCGCCTTCCCCGCCTGTGGCCGCCGGGACCGCAAGCCCTGGCGGCGGCAGCGGCCAGGACGATCTCGATCGCCGCCAGCCGCGGGCGTGAGGCCGTCTGCGCATTTGTGGCAGTCACACGTGAAGAAGGCAGTCGTGGCCGTGTGGGCATGCTTCCGGTCATCGTCTCGCCGCAGGGCGCCTCCGACGTCCTCTCGCCGACCGTTTCGGCACGCGACCGCGTGCGTCTGGACACCGCACTACAACGGTAGATCTGCGCATGCGTCCTGTCCCGATCCTGATCCTTCTGCTCGGCGGACCGGCGTTCGCGCAACCCGCGCTCTGGAGTTCGCTGCAGATCGATCCGGAGCGGATTCTCGCCCATGTGCGCGCGCTCGCGTCCGACGATCTCGAGGGGCGGGGTAACGGTACCCCAGGATTGCGGCGCGCTGCCGACTACATCGCGTCGGAGTTCGGAAAGGCCCGCCTCGAGGCCGGCGGAGACGGCGGCACTTACAGGCAAGCGTTCGAGATCACCGCCTCCATCGACGGCGCGCCCGGGCCGTTGACCTTCACGACACCAAGCGGCGACACCGCGTTTCGCGTCGGCGTCCACTACCATCCCCTGGCGGCCCCTGACGCCCGGTCCGCGGCATCTCCCCATCCCACGGCACCCGTCAGGATCGGTGTGGTGTTCGCCGGCTACGGCATCGTGGCCCCGGAACTGGGCTACGACGATTACGTGGGTCTCGACGTCAGCGGCAGGGCGGTGGTGGTGTTCACTCACGAACCGCAGGAGAGAGACGAGCACAGCCCCTTCGATGGCCGCGAGCTGACTCCACATGCCACCATCGATCGAAAGGCCGAGCAAGCGGCGGTCCGGCGTGCCCGGCTCTTGATCCTCGTCGAGGATCCGCTTCACGCGGCGGATCGAGCGCTGGCGCCGTCGTGGGCAGACGATCCACAGATCGGTCACTACGCCCTGCCCGTCGTGCGCATCGATCGCCTCCGCCTCGATCGCGTGCTGGAGGACGTCGACTTCGAGCAGGCGGCCAGGGGGATCGACCGCCGGCTCCAGCCTCAGTCGCGCGAGCTTGGCGGTGTGCTCGTCGGCTTCGCCGAGCCGATCCTGGCGGTCAATCCGCAGGCCGCCAACCTCGTCGGCGTCTTGCGCGGATCGGACCCGTCGCTGGCCGCCGAGGCCGTCGTGATCGGCGCGCACTACGACCACCTCGGATTCGGGGGCGGCCAGGCGCGCGACCGGCGCACGGCCGGTCAGATTCACAATGGGGCAGACGACAACGCGTCGGGCACTTCAGCCTTGATCGAGATGGCGCACGCTGCCGGGCGCCTCCGGGTCCGCCCCAGGCGGTCGGTCGTGTTCGCGGCATTCGCCGGCGAGGAACTGGGTTTCCTGGGCTCAAGGCACTACGTCACCAGGGCCCCGATCAGCGTGCGTCACACGATCGCGATGGTGAACCTCGACATGATTGGACGTGCCAACGGTCGCGTGATGGTCGGCGGCATCGATCGGGAGCCGACCCTCGGGCGTCTGGTGCACGAGCTGGGCCGGCTCAGCACCTTGAAGCTCGACGACTTCCGCCGAGGTTACGCGCCGGGCCAGTCCGACAGCGAGTCGTTCGCACGACTCCAGGTGCCGACGCTCCTGCTGTTCACCGGCTTTCACGATGATTACCATCAACCGACGGACGACTGGGATCGCATCGATGCCCGCGGCGTCGCAGAAATCGCCAGGCTCGCGCTGGCGGTCACGGTGCGGCTCGCCAGCGATCCCTGAACCGACAGGCCCGGTGGCCACCTTCGCGCGCTGCCCGCGTCATCTCACCGCAGGATGCCGGTGAGAACGAGTCGAGCCAGCAGGAACGGTCCGCCGATGCCAACTACGAGCGTCGCGACCATCAGCAGAATCGCCAGCGGGCGTCCGAAGTTGAGTGTCCACCCACGTCCGTCCCGGGCAGGCGCGAACAGGGCGGGGTCACCCGGGTGGAAGTAGAGACGCTTCCACAGCCATCGCGAGGGGTCGATCGGCACCACGGCGCTCGGCTCGCGTCCTACGACCTTCATCGTGCGCATGACGATGGCAATCGACAAGACAATCGACACCAACAGGACGAGGTTGTAGACCACGCCAAAGCCGCCAAAGCCGCGCTGCCACAACAACACCAAGCGCGCGGCGCCGACGGCCTGCACGCCGATCCACAGCGCTGCAAGCAGCGCCACGCCCTCGGCCGCCAGCCGCATGCGGCTGGCGTCGTCCTGGCTCTCGAGGCTGTCGTCGTGCGGCCGTCCGCGCCAGAGCAGCAGGAAGATGAGCGCACCGAAGATGACGAAGAGACCGGCCTGGATGAGGGCCGGGAGGAAGACCGTCAGCGGCGCCTTGATCTGATGAATGAGCGGGAGGCCGCGCTCGTACCTGACGGGCAGCGCGTACGGCAGCGAGGGATAGATGACGGCCAGGTACGCCGTGGTGGCCGCGCTCAGCCCGGCCGCGCAGCTGGCCACCACCCAGGTGCTCGTGGTGGGTCGCACCCAGCGGCGAGTCATGGCGTCCGGCCGGAACTCGCTCGATTCCGGCCCGCCGTCGCGCGAATTCGATGGTCGCGTCACGTCGGCTTGTGCTCCGCCGGGGCGGCGGACGAGGCTCGCTCCGCGCGCGGGCGCGCGGCCGCCGTGTCCTGCCGATCGGCCGGGGAGCTTCGCAGTGTCTCGCGTGGCGTGCGCGCGAAGACAGCCGCAAAGTGGGTCACGAGGCTGTCTTCGACGCGTTCGATGCTGACCGGACGCCCGAGCTCCGCCTCCAGGGACGTCACCCCGTGGTCGGCAATCCCGCACGGCACGATCAAGTCGAAATAGGCGAGGTCCACGTCGACATTGAACGCGAACCCATGACTGGTAATCCACCGGGCAATCCGAACGCCGATCGCCGCAATCTTGTCGGGTCGCGGAGATCGTCGCGTGACCCAAGCACCTGACATCCCGTGCTTGCGCGTCGCGGCTACGTCGAAATCCGCACAGGATCGGATCACGACTTCCTCGAGGTCTCGGACGTATCGATGCACATCTTGTCTATCGGGCCTCAGATCGAGAATGGGATACCCCACGACCTGGCCGGGCCCGTGATAGGTCACGTCGCCTCCCCGCCCGGCCTCGAAGACCCCGACGCCGAGGCCTGCGAGACGCTCGGCGCTCGCCACGATGTTGGCCTTGGCGCTGCTGCGAACGCCCACCGTCAGGACATGTGGATGTTCGAGCAGGAGCAAGGTATCTGGAATCCGGCCGGCGCGGCGCTCGTCGACCAGGTCGCGCTGCAACGCGAGCGCGTCGCCGTAATCCACGCGGCCGAGGCGCTGGACGCGGAGCTCTCTCACCGGCCTGTCGTCCGTGGGAGCACCGCTGCGCGGCGGACGCAGCTCATCGGTCCGGACCACTAGCGAAGCTCCGCCTCAAACTGCCCAGAACCCAGACGGGCCTCCGCTTCGCTAGCGTCCAGATCTCGTCTTGCCCCGCCTCCGGCGGGGGGCCATTTTCTATGGCCGGTCGACAAACTTGCTTCATTCGTGACGCCTCAGGCCATAGAAGATGTCTAGACGCGCTCTGCCTCGAACGATTCGAGGCCCGCCTTCACGTCAGCCATGAACTGATCGGCCACCGCCCCGTCCACCAGGCGATGGTCATAGCCGAGCGTGAGATACCCCATCAGCCGAATCCCGATGGCATCGTCCATCACGACGGCTCGCTTCTCGATCGTGCCGACGCCGAGAATGGCCACCTGCGGCTGATTGATGATCGGCAGCCCGAACTGCGCTCCGAAGTTGCCGGGATTGGTGATCGTGAACGTCCCGCCGTGCACTTCCTCCGGGCTGAGTTTCTTGGACCGCGCACGCTCCGCCACGTCGGCGATCGCTCGTGCCAGGCCGAGCAGATTCATCTCGTCCGCCTGTTTGACCACGGGCACGATCAGTCCCTGTTCGAGAGCCACCGCGATTCCGAGGTTCACTTCCCCCCGATAGACGATGTTGTCCCCGTCGATCGACGCGTTGACGACGCGGTGTCGTCTGAGGGTGTCGACGACGACCTTGGCGATGAAGGCCGTGTAGGTGAGCTTGACGCCCCTGCGCTCGTACTCGTCGCGCCGGGACCTTCTCAGCTCCTCCACGCGGGTGTAGTTCACCTCGAACACCGAGTACACGTGCGCCGACGTACGCCGGCTGAGCACCATGTGCTCGGCGATCTTCCTTCGCATCACCGACATCGGCACGATCTCCGCTCCAGCCGGGGCCACGCCGGCGGGGCGCGTCGCAGGCGCTGGTGCGGCAGGTGCGGCCGACTCGGCCCCTTCGAGATAGCCCAGGATGTCTTTTTTCGTCACCCGGCCGCCGATGCCTGTTCCCGAGATCCTGCCGAGATCGACGTGGTGCTCCTTGGCGATGCGACGGACAAGCGGTGACGATCGGACCCCGCTTTCATCGGGTGCACCGGAGGCGTCTCCCTGTGTGTCGGGGGCGTCGTATTCGGCAGGTGCGGCAGGTGCGGCGGGCGCCTTCCGGGCGTCTTGAGGCGGTTCTGCGGCGCGTGCGGGTGCTGCCGCGGCCTCGCCTTCCGCCCCGATCGTGCCGACCACGCTGTTGACGGGCACCGTATCGCCCTCTTTGACGGCGATATCGATCAGCGTGCCCGCGGCAGGCGATGGAATCTCGGCATCGACCTTGTCGGTGGAGATCTCGAACAGCGGCTCGTCACGGTCCACGCGATCGCCAACCTTCTTCATCCACCGGACAATCGTGCCTTCCGCGATCGACTCGCCCATCTGCGGCATCATGACTGGAGTAGGCATATGGTCTCTCTCGTCTTGACGAACGTCGCGTCGAGTCGCAGCGGCGCTTGCGCGGCGGTCCGAGGCGGAGCCTCGCTAGGAGCCTTGACGGCCCGAATGTTGACAAGATGGGTCAAGTTTCTCCGTCAAGGCGACTGCCCCGCCGGAGGCGGGGCAAGACAACATCATGGCTCACGAGGCCCTGCCTACGTCACATGCTTGGCGGTCTGAGGCAGGGCCTCGTTAGGTGATGTACCGCGATCCATCCGGGCCCTCTGCGGCGGCGTTGGGCCGCGCCGCCGGCACACCGCAAGGCAGATGCTCAGCCCGAGCATCGCCACGCATGAGGGTCGTCCTGGCCACCATGATACCTGGATGGCGCCCCGCGACGAGCGTGCGCGACGGTTTCCACGAATTCACCGGCTGGTTTCTGCCCGTCTCGCGATGTGGTTGGTCGTGCCGGAGGTCTGGCGGCATCCCCCACCACCGAGGGTGCCCCGCGCGACGGGGCAAGCGAGTACCATGAAATGGAACCGATTCCCTTCCGGAGGCCGCGATGACCCGAGACTCCGTCCGCTTCTCGCGGACCGCCGCATTCACCCTCGCTGTTCTCGCGCTCGCAGCCGCGCCTCGCGCGCAGATGGCCATTTCCGACCGGCCCGATCATCCGTTCAAGCTCGCCACCATCGAGGCCGGCGGCGCCCTTCGCCTCGCAATGGTGCTGGGCACACGCGTCGTCGATATCGGGGCTGCCAACCAACACGTGGCGGGGCAGGCCCAACTGTCGCCGGTGGCCATTCCCAACGAGATGCGGGCGCTCATCGAGCAGTACGCAACCGTATCGCCGCGGCTTTATCAGATCGCCAACTATTTCAAGACCAATTCGACCGCGAAGCTGCCATTCGCTTGGGACGCCGATCAAGTGGCGTACAAGGCGCCGATCAAGTACCCGTGGAACGTCCTCGCCGCCGCGGCGAACTACCGAGCCCACGCGGAGGGCATGGGCGGCGGCGGGGCGGCCACACCCGCGAGCCCGCCTGGTGCCGGGGCGGGTGCTCAGGCGGCGGCCGGGACACCAAGTGCCACGGCGGCGGGCGGCGCTGGTCAGCCCGGCGGTCCAGCGGGTGGCGGCTTCAACGCGGCGGCGGCGGCGCTGGTCGTGCCCGATCGCGATGCGCCCATCATGTTCGCCAAGTCCCCGCGATCCTGCATCATCGATCCAAACGAGCCCTTCTATATCGTCGATGGCCGCCAGCGCACGGATTACGAGGGCGAGCTCGCCGTGATCATCGGGCCGCGTCCCGCGTATCGCATCCCCAGGGAGCGCGCGCACGACTACGTCTTCGGATACAGCATCATGAACGACGTGAGCGATCGCGGCAGCGAGCGCCTTCGCGAGGTGTCCATGTTTGCCGGCACCAACTGGTTCGATGGCAAGAGCCTGGACGGCGCTGCTCCGTTCGGTCCCGTGATCGTCCCGAAGGAGTTTCTTCCGAAGGCGCCGGGCCATCTGAAGATCTCGACCAGGGTGAACGGGGAAGTCCTGCAGGACGCGACGACCGAACAGCTCATCTGGGACGAGGCGCATCTGATCGCCTATCTCACCTCACGCCTCACGCTCTACCCCGGCGACGTGATCTCGACCGGGACGCCCGCGGGCACGGGCGCCGAGCGGCAGAAGTTTCTCAAGCCGGGTGACGTCGTGACGATCGAGGTCGAAGGGATTGGCGCCCTGACCACGCCGTTCAAGGCGCTGTCGGAAAAGCCCCCGTCCCGTCAATGACGGAGCGTGGTCCTGAACACGCGCCCTCGCCGTGAGCGATCGTCAGCGGGCGGTGGGGGTCTCTCTCGTGGGGAGCAGGCGATGCCTGGCCAGGAACTCGCGGACGGCGGCGAATGCCCTGACTTGCTCCTCCTGCGGGAACCCGCCGTGCAGCCCCTTAGGGACGGTGATGAGGTCGCTGGCCGCGCCGGCTGAGCGCAGCGCCGCGTGCAGCCGCGTCGCATGGGCGTACGGCACGGTCGGATCGGCGTCACCGTGGATCGTCAGCACGGGCGGCACGTCCCGACGCACGTAGGTGAGTGGCGACAGCCGCTTCGCGATCGCCTCCCGGTCCTGGGCGCTGCCGAGCCATGCCACCGCATACGCCTTCATGTTGGGGCCGTCGAGCAGGTCGGCGACGTCCGTGATCCCGTACCAGTTGATGATGCCCGCGACCTTCGGCAGCTCCGGCCCCGGGCACTGCCGGTCCAGCCCCGCGCCTGGCGGCACCATGCCGGTGGTCAATGCCAGGTGCCCGCCCGCGGAGTAGCCGGTGACGACAATGCGTGCCGTGTCGAGCGAGTACTCCTTTGACGATCGTGCGATCCAGCGGAGCGCACAGAGCGCGTCCTCGACGGCGGCAGGGGCCGGCGCCACACGCGCCAGGCGATAGGAGATATTCACGACGGCGAACCCCAACTGCAGATACGGCAGGGTTCGCAGGACCACGCCCTCTCGGGAGCCGCCGGTCCAGCCCCCGCCGTGAATGTGGAGCACGGTGGGATGTGGCCCTGGCGTCGCCGGACGATAGAGGTCGAGCTTTGCTTCCCAATTGCTCGCGGTGAGATAGGTGAGGCCGGCCGTCACCCGGTAGTCGTTGGCGACGACGGCCGCCCAGTCCGCCGCGCCGGCGGGAGCGGTCGCCTGACCGGCAACAGGCGAGACGGACACGAGACCGACGAGCACGACGAGAGCACAGTGGATGCGCATGCGCTGGCCTCCGGAGGCTGGATGATGGCACAGACAAAGGGGCCGCGAAAAGGGGACAGGCCCCATGTGTGTCGAGGCGCTCTGGCTCACTGTGCCGGCGGACCGAGGTAGCGGTCGAGCCACGTCAAGGTCTCGTGGATGACCTGTCCGCGGGGCAGCGGCCCGTGGCCGGCATCGAACGCCACCTGACGCTTCTGGTCGGCCGGCGACCCGAGCAGCGCGAGCAGCGGCTTCTGCGACTCCTCGACCGGGAAGAGGTGGTCGTAGCGGCCTTCGAGCATCAACACCGGAATTGTGATGCGCGGCACGTAGTTCACCGCGTCAATCTCAGGCAGGAGATCACGGTAGGTGAATCCGGCCAATAGCAACACGGCCGTCTGGAATCGGGGCTCCATCGCGAGCACGGGCAGCATGGTCGAGGATCCGAAACTGAATCCCAGATAGGCGAAGCGATCGTCCAGCACATCCGGCCGCGTGGCAAGGTAGTCGAGCAATTGCCCGACCTCCTGTCGCCATTGATGCATCCGCTGCCGGAACGTCTGGAGGTAGCGGTCACCCGTGAGCGTGATGAACCCGTCGGAGCGTTCGAAGGATCCCTTGAAGACGGGGACCACCAGCATCCGGCCGCTCTTGACGACGAAGTCGATGGGCGGCGGCGGCGCCGTGGCTCCAGTTAGATCTACAATCCGCCCGATCGGTCCGCCAGGAGTCCCCATGCCCGACTCGACTTCTCCCCGCCGCGTCAAGCCCGAACGCCACCGAGCTCGCGATCGAGAACTGGGCATGGACCGGTCCATCACGCGCCGCGATTTTCTGAACGGTGTCGCGCTCACGTGCGCCTCGCCCCTCGTCGCTCCCGCGAACGCGGCGGCCCTGTCACCGGACCGGGCCTTGCAACTGCCCGAGCAGACGCCGGGCTACTACCCGCCCGCCCTGACCGGCATGCGAGGGAGCCACGCCGGCTCCTTCGAGGTCGCACATCGGCTGCGCGACGCACGGAGCTGGCCCGAGGCGGCCACCGATACCGGTGAATCGTACGACCTGGTCATCGTCGGCGGCGGCATCAGCGGGCTGGCAGCCGCCCACTACTTCAAGGCCGCCGTTGGCCCGAGCGCGTCGATTCTCGTCCTCGACAACCACGACGACTTTGGCGGTCACGCGAAGCGGAACGAGTTCCGCGACGGCGACCGGATGTTCATGCTGAACGGCGGCACGTTGAACATCGAGGCGCCGCTGCAGTACAGCGATGTCTCCATGAATCTGCTTCGTGGCATTGGCCTGGATCTCGATCGCTTCGAGCAGACGACGGCCCACGATCGCGGGCTGTATCAGAGGATGGGCTTGCGCAACGGTATGTTCTTCCCCCAAGAGCGATTCGGTGCGGACCGCCTCGTGGTCGGTACCCCGGGCGGCGCACAGGGCGGCGCGGCGCAGTGGGCGGCGTTCCTTGCCAAGACGCCCCTGGCCGATCAGGCCAAGCAGGACATCGCACGGTGGCAGAGCGACGACCAGCCGGATTACATGCCGGGCCTGTCGGACGCGGAGAAAAAGCGGCGGCTCATGCACATGAG
>JBQTIE010000010.1:0-18327 GCA_052389315.1 Acidobacteriota bacterium | reverse complement strand
GGTAGGCCGCCAGCCGCGTCGCATCGGCCGCGCTGTCCTCGGCCGCCATCTGCAGCGCTCGGAGGTCGAGGTGTTGACGCTCGTGGTCGGTCAGGCCTGACGCCAGCGCGCGGGCCGCCGCCAGGGCTTTCCGGGCTTCAGCGGGCCGACTCAGTTCGACGTACGCAACGCTCAGCCCGACGTGAGCGAGCGCCAGGCCGGCGTCGATTCGAAGTGCGGCATTGAAGGATCGCGCGGCCTCGATCCACACGTACGCATGCAGATACGCGAGACCTTGATCGTAGAGTGCCTGGGCCTCTTGCGACCGCGTGGACGTCGTGTCGTGGGCACGGCCGATGCCGGAGCGGATCGACATCGCCCGATGGACGAAGTCCATCGGGATGGGGGAAGCGACATGCGGGGCGTGCTGAGCGCGTGCGCTGGTGGCGAGCACGGACCCGGCGAACAGGCCCACGATGACGAAGTTCGAGAGCGTCACACCAGAAAAAGGGGCAGCGTGCCTCCTGGCACGCCGCCCCCCGTCACCTTACCAGAGGCGAAGCATCCTCGCCGTTCTCCCTTCGCCATCAGTGCCTACCGCCGCTGACCGTTACTCCAACGCGATCCCGAACGTTTCAGCAAGGTACTGCGGATGGTCGGCCCTGAGCATGGTGAAGATCTCGCTGACCAGGCTGATACCCTTCTTGACCGCGTAGCCGGCATTCGGACCCTTGATTCGCAGGGCGAGCCAGACGCCGCCGTTGCGGTGTGAGCAACCCACCACGACGCGCCGCCGGTCGATGCGTCGATGAGCCGGAAGAGCGCGCGACGAGCAGGCTGCGACCAGTGCCGCGACGTCGCTCAGAAGTGGCGACTCGCGCCCGACGCCTGGCAGCAGGTTCCGGAACGAGAGTGTTTCCGAGTTCGCGTCGTGGATGAGCGTCAGGGGTCGGCTGGTCAGCCAACCGAAGCGGAAGGTCGTCGTGTCCTGGCGTGTCGCCTTCTCGCTCAGCCCGCTGAACAGCCCGCGCGCCGCGTAGTGGCCGAGCGTTTCTCGTACGATGTCACGCGCCGTCGCGGCGGTTGTTCCACGTCCCGGGCGTGCGGGCCCCGCCGGGCTCATCTTGCCGACCGCGCGCGTTTTCGCCGCTGACCCACCGGATTTCACGCCACGCACCTGACTGACCCGTCCCCTGAGGCGGAACCTCGCTAGAAAACTTGACTCTGTCAGATTTCCAACTTCCTGAGTCAAGGTTTTCTCGCCCGGCCGGAGGCCGGGCAAAACCAATACTGCCACTAGCGAGCGGCGCACCCGGGCGGGCCCGGGACACATCGCGTCAGAAACTGTCCCACCAAACGGGGTAGTTTCTTGGGAGCGCAGCCTCACCGCCCAACATGCTCGGCGGTTTGAGGCCTCCACCGTCGCCAGCGACGACCCCACGGGGACCAAACGCGGCACAGATGCCACAGTTTGGTCTCAGGCGAAGCCTCGCTAGTGGTAATAGGACATGCAGCCCGGCTCGATCTTGCCGAGGAACCCTGGCGGGTACTGGTCTCGCAGCCAGAACTCTTTCTTGCCTTGGCAATTGATCACCGACGGCCTTCGCTCGCGGACCGCGACTTGCCATGCGCGTTCGAGCGCCGGCCTGAGGTCGCCCGGCCTCGTCACGAACTCCCCGTGCCCGCCAAGCGCCTCGGCCAGCTTGTCGTAGCGCACGTGTTCCTGGAAGAGGTGCAGCGGCAGGGCTTTGGGTTCTCTCGCGCTGGTCCACGTGCCCCACGCGTTGTTGTTGTAGACGATGACGATCACGGGGAGCCGATACTTGCTGAGCGTCTCGAGTTCCATCGCGGTGTAGCCGAACCCCCCGTCGCCGGTGATGCAGACCACGGGCGTGCCGCGATGGGCCGCCTGCGGGCCGACGCCATTCGCGACGGCCGCCGCGACGCCGACCGCGTAGCCGACGTCCGGGCCGATGGCGCCGTACTGATAGGCGCCGTTCATGATCTGGCCCGGCCGGAAACCGCGCAGCCATCGGCGAGTGTAGCGAGCGATGCCGTAGCCGCCTGACGCGATGGTGACGGCCTGTTTGTCGATGGTGCCGCGATACAGGAAATCGCTCAACTGCTTGCCGATCACGGCGGGGTGGACGGCGTCGTCGTACGCCGACGCGATCCGGTAGTACTCGTCGTTCTGCGCTTCGAACTTCTGTCGCGCGGCGGCAATCTCGGCCACCCAAGAGGCGCGGGTGGCACGCGGCACCGCATCGGCCAGCGCTTCAAGCGCCGCGCGCTCGCAGCTGACGATTCCGAGGTCGATCGGCACGTTGCGGCCGATGTCCTCATGTGCCTGGTCCACGCGAATGAAGCGAGCATCGGGTCCGAAGGCGAACTCGCCAACGGTGGGCATGCAGTGCTGCCCGACCAGCAGCACGACGTCGGCGCTCGCCAGCGCGTTCGGAGCAGCGTTGGCCGACAAGGGATGGTCGTCCGGGAACTGGCCCTTCATCGCGCCGGACTCGACGACGGGAATCTGCGCCTTCTCGGCCAGACGGCGCAGGGCATCCCAGCCGCGACGATAGAACACGCCGTTGCTCGAGACGATCATGGGGCGTTCGGCCGCCCGCAGCATCGCCACCGCGGCGTCGATCTCACGAGACGAGGGATGCGGCCGGCTTTCGGTGCGGTACTTGGCGTGGTCGTGGAAGAAGGCCAGCTCGCTGGCTTCTTTGAAGCGTGCGGAGGCCACCTCGGCCGGAAAATCCAGATGCACCGGGCGGGGCACGCCGCTGCGAAGCTGGCGGAACGCGTAGGCGGTGTATTCGTGGACCCGCGACGGCGTGATGAGCCGCTTGCCGTACTTCTTCAACCCCTCGGTGGTCGGCTGCTGATAGGCCAGCTGAATGCCCGCTTCGGTGTCCTCCTGCCCGATGGACATGTTGCTGGCCACGACGAGCAGCGGCGTGCGTGCGGCGTTGGCACACGCAATGCCACAGATCATGTCGGTGAAGCCCGGGCCCTCGGTGCCGGAGGCAATGGCGATCTCGCCGGTGACGCGAATGAACGCATCGGCGGCGTGAGTCATCGCCCCTTCGTGACGGCCAGAATAGGTCGGGATGCCCGTTCCGGCAATCGCGTGAATCACGTTGTAGTTACCGGGGCAGCAGAAGAGCGCCGCGACGCCCTCCTGCTTGCAGGCGCGCGCAAAGACCTGGGCGCCGGTCATGGGGAACTGGAGGTCGGTCGGATCAGCCGCGGCGCCCGTGGCGAACTCGACGGGAATCCGCGGGGCCTGAACCGGCGTGGCGGGCGTCTGGGCCTGAGCGCCGCCCAGCAGCGCTCCGCTGGCCGTCACCGTGCCGCCCGCCCCGGCGGCGGCCTTGCGGATGAACTGTCGGCGGGAGACGCCCGCATCTGGAACCTGTGTCTTGTGCACGAGCGCCTCCTCGCGGAAGTGGGCTTTGCGGCTGGCGGAGGTCGGCACGGGGGACCCTGACACGCCAGGAGCGTGGCAGTCGGTATAACCCACCGTCGCGCGGGTCGTCAACGCGGCGGCGCGGGAGGAGTTGTGCGGCGAGGCAGCGCCTCAGCCACTCACCACGGCTTCCTGGACGCCCGCCAGCTTGCTCTCCAGGTGCCGCGCGAAGCGTTCGAAGGGATCGAACCCCACGATGCGGACGGCGTCGGTCACGAAGTTCGACAGCGCGTTGATGTCGTAGAAATAGGGCTGGCCATCGCCGTCGTGGGTGATGAACTCGATGCCGCACACGTCGAGCTCGGCATGGCGCGCTATCGCCAGCGCGTCGCGCAACACGGCGAGTGACACCGTGGTCGCTTCAATCTGCATGGCGGGCTTGGTGACGCACATGCCAGCATCTGTCTGGCGCTCCGCTTGCTGGGGCGAGTCGGGGCGGCAGATGTCCGCCGGACAGAGATTGAACAACCCGGCCGGGGGCGTGATGCGGATGGCGTAGAGGAGCTCGCCGCCCAGCACCTCCACGCGCGTGATCGACCCGCCGCGCGCGGGGATCAACTGCTGCACCAGCAGTGTGCCGTCGAGGCTCCGATCCAGTTGACCGGCCTCGGCGGCAGCTGCGAGAGCTCCGCGGGTGTCGAACCGCTGGATGCCGGCACCACTCCCGCCGACGTTGGGCTTCACGACCAGCGGAAACCCGACCTCCTCCGCCGCATCCACCACGCCCGCTGCCGTATTGGTGACGAGCGTCCGCGGATGGCGGACGCCGAGGCCTGTCAGCAGATCGACCTGCGCGGCCTTGGACGTTTCGAGCCGCCACGCCGCGAGGCCGTTGACGACGGGAATGTCGTGGGCGGCGAGGTACGCAAGATACGCCTCGGTGGTGCGGATCGCGTGGCCGTGCCCTCGGAGATAGGCGGACGGACTCATCCGGTTGAGCACCAGGGCGTACGGCGGGCGGGCGCGCGGGTCCCAGGTGAGCTCGTCGGCCCGGATGCGCGCGTAGGGCAGTTGCCGGCGCTCCAGCGCGGCGAACAGAGGCTCGAACCAGACAGGATGTTCGTACAGCACACCGAGCATACTCAGGACTCCTTCAGCCGTTGACGACGCAGCCGCCAGGGCCGGGCCCTGGTCGGGAGGTTTCAGGGATGACTGTGAGACGACGGAATCAAGGGGTCGAGGTCGCGCTCAGCCCTTGCGGGTAGAGCACGCCTCTAACGACAGATACAGCGGCAGGGTCGCGTGGAAGCGATTAACACGAGGCAGAATGCACTATAGCATGAAGGGGCCCGCCCGGCTGCAGGGCTCGGATTCAAGGATTTGACGACACCAGCGACTCGGCTGCAGGGGATCTTCGCTGCCAGCCGATGCACCAACCCCATCTCAGGAGGGAATTCATGGGTCAATCACTGTATCAGCGACTTGGAGAAGCGCCGGGGCTCGCCAGACTCGTGGACGATGTGGTGGCAGCGCACTTGGCCAATCCCCTCGTTCGAACCCGGTTCGAGAACGTCAAGGACATCGACCATCTGAAGAAAATGGCCCGCGAGTTCTTCGGCGCCGGCTCCGGCGGTCCCGAGACCTATACCGGAAAGGACATGCGGACGGCGCACAAAGGCATGAATATCAGCGAGCAGGAGTACCTCGCGGTCATGGACGATATCGTCGCCGCGATGGCGAAGAACAAGCTGGACGAGGAAACGCAGAAGGACGTCATTGCGATCCTCTACTCGCTCAAGGGAGAAGTGATTCGCCTGTAGTTTTCTCGCCCGGCCGGAGGCCGGGCAAGCCAACACTGCCCTTAGGGGATGACGACGTAGCGCGCCAGCCGCTTGACTTCCTTTTGATCGACGTACTTCCCGATCTCCTTGTCGAACTGCGCCGTCGTCTTCCACGGGCGGTATTCCTTGAACTCGTGCAGCATGCGCTGACCGACGCCCGGAATCGTCAGCAGGTCGGCGTCAGACGCGGTGTTGAGGTTGAGCGGGATGAATCCGTACTGCGCCAGGCGTGCCACTTCCTCGGCGTTGACGTACTTGCCGATCTCCTTGTCGAACTGGGCCCAGGCTTTCCAGGGCCGGTATTCCGCGAACTCACGAGCCATACGTTTGCCGGCGCGCGGGATGAGCATGATCTCCTCCGCCGTCGCGGTGTTGAGGTTGATGTGCACGAAGGCGCGCTCGTAGAAGGCGGTCGCCTGTTCCGTCGTCAACTTCTGCGCGATGAGCAAGGCGTTGAGCTCGGTGATGCTCTGGAACGGCCGCGCCGAAAGGATCGCCTTGACGATGGCCGCCGTCATGTGCGGCATCTTCAAGAGGTCCTGCTCGGTTGCCGTGTTCGCGTCGGCGAGGCCCTGCGACTTGCCGACTTGCGCAGCGGTGGGCTGGGCCATCAGTCCCAGCAGCAGTGCGGCGACCAATGCCGCGGCAAACGTCCGTCTCATATCACGCTCTTCTTTCCGAGCTGTTCAGCTCTTCCCCCAGCAGCGCTGGATGTTTGTACGTATACACCAATCCCAGCAGTCCCAGCTGCACCATGACCGCCGGAGCCAGGGCTGGAGGAGACGTGGCTTCTGTAACCTTCCAGAAGAGGTCCCACATCCCGATCCCCGGGTCAATCTCGCGCTGGAACTCGGCGTTCGCCTGAGCGTGCAGTGTCATCCCGGTCACGCCAGCCCCCATGAAGCACAGCATGACCAGCTGGAGCGCCCGCAGGACGAACGGCCGAGGACGGGCGGCCGTCCAGCCGATCAGGGGCAGCGCTGTGCCGGCAAGAGCCAGCGGGATGATCTGGTTCGCGTCCTCATAATGCCCCATCAGCAGCAGATCGGTGCCCATGCCCAAAGTGGCTGCGGTCACGATCAACAGGACAAACCCACGCAGGCGGCGCAGGGTCCTCGGCTCCTCACCCATCGCTCCAGTGTAGGGCGATCCGGTCAGGCGCGGGTCAACGTGAGGCGGGCGGCCGGCGTCATGCGCCCGCGACTGCCCCGGCGCACGCCGGCTGCCCGGAGCAAAGCGGCGAGTGAGGTCCGGAGGACTGGTCAGCGGTAGACTGTCCATTGTGCGAGCCGCCCACGCCGTTGCCGGGCTCCTGACCGTCGCCATGCTGATCGTCGCCAGTACCGGCGAGGCTCAACGGCGCGGAGGCGCATTCACGCGCGCCGTCAGGCTCGCCACACCCGCTGACTTCGACGGGTCGTTTCACTTCTGCCGGGTGGCGTTTCGAAGCGGCCGCGGCGATGGCGGCGGCTGGAGCGTGGACTATCCGAGGGCCGACACCAACCTCTCCATCCGGCTGTCCGAGCTCACGCGCACCAGGGTCAGCTTCGATCACGCGCGCGATCCCAATCACCTCGTCGTTCGCCTCACGGACGACGAGCTGTTCTATTGCCCATTTGTGATGATGACCGAAGTGGGAGCCGCGTATTTCGACGAGAACGAAGCAGGGAGTCTGCGTGCCTATCTCCTCAAGGGCGGCTTCCTGTGGGCCGACGATTTCTGGGGCAGCTACGCCTGGCAGGCCTGGGAGTTCGCCATTCGTCAGGTACTCCCTTCAGGCGAGTACCCCATCGTCGAGCTGCCGCTCGACCATGCGCTGTTCCGGTCTCACTTCGTCGTGAAGAAGGTGCCACAGATCCCGTCGATCAATTTCTGGATGGAGACCGGGGGGGATACGTCCGAGCGCGGAGGCGACAGCATCGTCCCAACCGTGCGAGCCATCTTCGACAAGCTCGGCCGGCCGATGGTGCTGATGACGCACAACACCGATGTCGGCGATTCGTGGGAACGCGAAGGCGACGACCCGAACTACTTCTACGCGTTCGCGATCGACGGCTACGCGCTCGGCATCAACATCGTGCTGTACGCGATGGCGCATTAGACAGGTGCTCAGGTGCGGAGGGTGCGGTGCTCAGGCGCGCCAGGTGCTCGGGTCCGCTGTTGCGGCACCGGTGAGGGGAGTGGTGCGAGAGGCTCGAAACCGCCTCGACGATTGCCTCTGTGAAACCTGGCGACGATTGACTCTGTGAAAGACGATTGACTCTGTGAAGACGATTGACTCTGTGAAAGACGATTGACTCTGTGGAATCTGCGTAATCTGTGGATTGAACAATCTGTGGCTCTGGGTTGAGAGTCTGTGGACGACCGGAGGAGTGACATGGTCAAGACGCTGGTGACTGGCTCGATGATGGCAGCCATGATGACACTCGCCACGCCGGGCGCGGCCCAACCTCCAACGCCACCGCAGGCGCCCGCCGGACAAATCGAACCCAACGATTACAACAAGGCCGAATCCTGGCTGTGCCGGCCGGGGAGGCCAGACGACGCGTGCGCCATCGATCAGACGACGACGGTCGTGGCCTCGGACGGAACGACGACGCGTGAGACATGGACCGGCAATCCGGAGGCCCCCATCGATTGCTTCTACGTGTACCCGACCGTCTCGATGGATCAGACGCCGACGAGCGACATGATCGCGGGCAGCGAGGAGCGAAACGTCATCCGGCAGCAGTTCGCGCGATTCGGCTCGCAGTGCCGTCCGTTCGCGCCGCTCTATCGACAGGTGACGCTGAGGGGACTGTTCGCGAAGATGAGCGGCGGCGACCTCGCCCTCGACGGGGGCCAGGCCTATGACGACGTGCTCGACGCGTGGAACCACTACCTGACGCATGACAACAACGGGCGAGGGGTGGCGTTGATCGGGCATTCGCAGGGCGCGATGATCCTCACACGCCTGATGGCCGAACAAGTGGACGGCAAGCCCGTACAGTCGCGACTCGTCTCGGGCATGCTGCTCGGCACGACCTTGCCGGTGCCAAAGGGAAAGGACGTCGGCGGCGCCTTCAAGACCGTTCCGTTGTGCCGAGCGCCCGGCCAGACCGGGTGTGTCATCACCTACGCCTCGTTTCGATCGACGCTGCCGCCACCGGCGACCACGCTGTTCGGCCGGGTGTCGGGCGAGGGGCTCGAGGGGGCGTGCACCAACCCCGCGGCCCTCGGCGGCGGAAGCGGCGCGCTGCACGCCTACCTCACGGGATCCGGCAGCCTGATCGCGAGCGCCGTGCCCCAGAAGCATCTGTGGAGCAACAGCGGCGGCCTGGTCGACACGCCATTTGTGAGCGTGCCGGGCATGTTGACGGCCAGGTGCACCTCCAACGAGCACGCGTCCTACCTCGAGGTGACGGTCAAGGGGGACCAGTCGGACGCTCGCGCCGATGACATTCCCGGCGACCTGGGCGCCGCCGGGAAGGTCCAAGCGAACTGGGGCCTCCACCTGATCGATGTGAATCTTGCGATGGGGAACCTCGTGGAGGTCGTTGGGGTGCAGGCCAAAGCGTTTGCCGCCAGGAAGCGGTAGGCGGGAAGAGACGACTTTCCGGATCAACGAAGGATGAACATGACTCGAATCATGCGAACCAGTGGGTGGGTTGTTGGGTGCTTCGCCATCGCCATCACCGCGGCGGCACAGACGGCGAGCGAATCTTCCCTGCCGGCGACGAAAAACGACTACAGCAAGCCCGACGCGTGGCTCTGCCGGCCCGGGCAGCAGGACGCCTGCGCCGTCGATCTGTCGTCGACCATCGTGACGGCGGAGGGCAGGCTGACTCGCGAGGAGTGGAAGGCGAACGCCAACCCGTCCATCGACTGTTTCTACGTGTATCCCACGGTCTCGCTCGACCGCGGGGGCAACAGCGACATGACGGCGGGCCCTGAAGAGCGCAACGTCGTTCGCGTGCAGTTCGCGCGATTCGGGTCCCAATGTCGGCTCTTTGCGCCGCTCTACCGCCAGTTCACGCTCACCGCGCTGCGCGCAGGTACGGCCGGCAAGCCGATGGCCGCCGACCGGACGCTCGGCTACAACGACGTGCTCGACGCCTGGAATCACTACCTGCAGCACGAGAACAACGGCCGCGGCGTCGTGCTCATCGGGCACTCGCAGGGCTCCGGCGTGCTGGCGCAGCTCATTCGCAACGAGATCGACGGCCAACCGATTCAGAAGCGCATCGTTTCGGCGATGCTGCTTGGGTCGAACGTCGCGGTCCCTCGCGGCAGCGATGTCGGCGGTGCGTTTCAGCACCTGCCGCTTTGCCGGTCGGCGGAGCAGACCGGCTGCGTGATTACCTATGTGTCGTTTCGATCGACGGTGCCGCCACCTCCGGACAGCCGGTTCGGCCGCGTGCCTGGCCCGGGGATGGAAGCCGCGTGCACCAATCCGGCAGCGCTCGGAGGAGGGAAGGGGATGCTGCGCGCGTACTTGAGCTCGGGCAGCGGCAGCATTGCCAGCGCGGCGAGCCAGCCGATCTCGTGGGTGACGCCGCACGAGGCCGTGAACACCCCGTTCGTGAGCGTGCCGGGACTGCTGTCCGCGCAGTGCGTGTCGAACGAGCGGGGATCCTATCTCGAGATCACGGTGCACGGCGATCCTCACGATCCGCGCGCGGACGACATTGCAGGCGACGTGATGACCGGCGGCCAGATCAACGCGAGCTGGGGGCTGCACCTGATCGATGTCCACGCCGCGATGGGAGACCTCGTGGAGATCGTCGGCCGGCAGGCGGGCGCGTATCTGAAGAAGTAGCGCCCGGGAAGCAGCCGTCGAGCACCGAGGAGGCGGATCGGCCGATGCCCATCGCCGCACGCCCGTACGCCGAGACGCGCATCGCCGTCGTCGGTGGCAAGCGCATGGCGTACATCGACGCCGGCCGGGGCGACGCCATCGTCTTCCAGCACGGCAATCCGACTTCGTCGTACCTCTGGCGGAACGTGATGCCCCACTGCGAGGGGCTCGGCCGCCTGATCGCCTGCGATCTGATCGGGATGGGCGGTTCCGACAAACTCGATCACTCCGGGCCGAGCCGGTACGGCTATACGGAGCAGCGGGCGTATTTGTTTGCTCTCTGGGAGCATCTCGCCCTCGGCAACAGGGTGATCTTCGTGCTGCACGATTGGGGCTCGTCGCTCGGGTTCGAGTGGGCCAGCCTGCATCCAGATCGCGTGCAGGGCCTCGTCTATATGGAAGCCATCGTGATGCCCGTCTCATGGACCGACTGGCCCGAGAACGCGCGCCGGTTGTTCCAGGGTCTCCGTTCCGAAGCGGGCGAGGGCATGATTCTCGAGAAGAACGTCTTCGTCGAGCGCATCCTCCCGGCGTCGATTCTGCGCACGCTGTCCGAGGCCGAGATGGCCGTCTACCGCGAGCCCTTCGCCACGCCCGGCGAGGGTCGCCGCCCGACACTGTCGTGGCCACGACAGATTCCGATCGACGGCGAGCCGGCGGACGTGGTGCAGGTGGTGGAGCGGTACTCGGCGTGGCTCGCCACGAGCGGGGTGCCAAAGCTGTTCATCAGCGCCGACCCGGGCAGCATCCTCACCGGCCGACAGCGCGAGTTCTGCCGCACCTGGCCGAACCAGACCGAAGTGACGGTGCCCGGCCTGCACTTCCTCCAGGAGGACAGCCCGGACGCGATCGGCCAGGCCATCGCCGTCTTCGTGGGGCGCCTTCGGTCGTAGAGCGGGTGCGGTGCGCTGGCGGCAAGACGGCTATCGGTTGGCATGTGAAATCTGCGTAATCTGTGGATCGGGCCATCTGCGGACTGGCCCTTCTGTGAAATCTGCGTACTCTGTGGATCGGGCCATCTGCGAACTGGCCCTCTGTGAAATCTGCGTAATCTGTGGATTTGGCCATCTGCGGACTGGCCTGTGTGGATCGGCTTTCCTCCGGGTAATCGGCAGACTAGAATGCGAGTTCCTCGGGACGACGGAGGAGCCCAATGGCCGGTATCGAGCAGTCCGCTGAACCGCGCGGTGATTGGAGGCGACGCGCCGCGCCTCTCGTTGTCTGGACGATGGCCGCGCTGTACGTTGCGGCACATGCGCCGTTTCTGGCGCAAAGCGCCCACGACATCGACGGCGTGAACTTCACGCTGGCGCTCCACGAATACGACGTCGCCAAGGACCAGCCGCATGCCCCGGGGTCACCGCTGTTTGTCGGCCTTGGGAGACTCGCGCGGACCGCGATCGGCTGGGTGAGTGACGACCCGTCCTCGGCCAGCCTGGCGCGCGGCCGTGATGTCGCGGCTCTCGCCTTCTGGAGTGCGGCGTTTGGGGCGCTGGCGGCCTTTGGCGTGTTCCGTCTGTTCACCGCGTTGGGCCAACCGGCGACCGCCGCGGTGCTGGCCGCCGGGGTCATGTTGGCCTGTCCTCTGTTCTGGTTCACCGGCGTTCGGCCGATGAGCGACTTGCCAGGCCTTGCCGTGGCGCTGCTGGCGCTGGGGGAGCTCGCGCCCTGGCTCAGCCAGCACGCCGACCGCCAGCCGTCACGCGTCAGTCTGATTGTCGGCTGCCTGCTGGCCGGGATTGCTCCCGGGCTTCGGGTGCAGATGGCCTGGCTGATCTGGCCGGCGGCGGGAGCCGCCGTCGCCGCCGCGGCACGCCGGCGCCTCGACGGACCGATTCTCGCGGCCGCTGCATGGACGTTGGGGCTTGCTGCCTGGCTGGTTCCGCTGATGCTGCTGGTCGGGGGCCCCATCGAATACGCGCGACTGATGACGCTGCAGGGGAACGAGGATGTCGCGGCGGGTCAGATGCTCGCGACCAGCTTCACCGTGCGCGCGGCCGCCGAGGCGTTGCGAGACTCTCTGCTGGGACCCTGGGGGTCGCCGTGGCTCGGCGCGACCGCCCTGGTGGCGGCGACGATGGGCCTGGTGCACGTCCTGCGGCGACGTGCACGCGTCGTCGTTGCGCTCGCGGTGATGTTCGGGCCGTACGCGCTGTTCCACTTCGGGTTCCACGAAACGTCGCACATCCGCTACGCGCTGCCGCTGGTCCCGTTGATCGCGATGTTGTCGGTGGAAGGGTTCTTCGTTGCCGGCCGAAGGATCGGGATTGGCGCGACCATGGTGCTGCTGGCGGCGGCCCTGACCATCGCCGTGACGCCGTCCGTGCTGCAAAGCCGAGAGCCAGCGCCGGTCTTCCGCGCGTTCGATGACCTGCGACAACGGCTGGCTGACGGGTCCGACCAACGTCCGGTGCTCGCCATGCACCATTCCGTGGCGGTGGCGCTGAGAGGAGAAACGTCGGGGCTGCGCGTGCTGCCATCGCCTGTCCGTTACGAGTGGCTCGAGGTCGCGCGGTACTGGCAGACCGATGGCGCCGCGCCGGTGTGGTTCCTGGCGAGCCGCCTCAGGTCGGACCTGGCCTTGATCGATCCCATGAGCCGTCGAGTCGTCAGTGCCTACCGCCACCCGGCGAGCGCCCGGCCGCTGCTGGCCGGATCCCGCCCGCGGGGAGTCGAGTGGGTCGAGATGACGGCACCGGGTTGGGTGGCGCTCGAAGGCTGGGCGCTCACGCCCGAGGTGCGTGGCGTCACGATCAAGGACTATCAACGGGATCGCAAGCCCATCCCGCGAGCGCTCATCAGACGGCGCGCCGAGGACGTCATGATGCTCCTGGGAGGGCGCCACTTCGGAGGCCTCTGCTCGACGGCCGCGACGATCCGGATCGAGATCGACGGCCGGGAGTTCACGCGCTTCAATGCCCGTGCCGGGGACTCGTTCGTCCAGACGTGGCGCGTGCCGGCAGAGACCCTCCGGGGCGAAGGGCGCTTCGCCGAGTTGCAGATTACGGCCGAGGATCGCACGACGGCTGCTCCGGTGGACGTGGCCTTCGAGCAGTTCGACGTTCAGGGTCCCGGCGGCGCGATCCCGGCGCTTGCGGAGGGATGGTTCGAGCCGGAGTTCGATGCCCGCGACGGCGTCACGTTCCGGTGGATGAGCGACCGCGCGGCCATCGACATCGAGGCGTTCAGCAGGGACGTCGTGCTCGATCTCCGGGGCGGATCACCGAGGCGCGACTTCTCCCAACCCTCGCAGCTGACCATCCGCGCCGGCACTGTGGTGCTCGAGTCGCGCGCGGTCGCCGATGATTTCACCATCTCCGTCCGGGTGCCGGCGACCGTGTTGCAGGCATCGAAGGGGCGTCTCGACCTGGAGGTCTCTCAGGCGTTCGTGCCAGACGAGCAATCCGGCAATGGCGACCGGCGGTCGCTCGCGCTCCGCGTGTTTGCGGTGGATGTGCGCGTCCAGGACCAGGCAGATCGACGTGTCGCGATGCAGCTGGCCGCCCCGGGATCACCAGTCAGCGAATCCGCTCCCAGGTGAGGGTCCCGGTCAGGCGGCCCTGAGGGTTCTTGATCGACAGCATCAGCCGGTTGCCGTCCGGCGAGAACTGAAACCAGCGGACCAGATCCGTCTTCACCCAGTTCGGGTTGGCCGAACCCTCGACGTGATGCGTCACCCGGCCTTCGACCGCATCGATCGTGTAGCGGCCGTAGTACGCCGTGTAGGTGGCGTAGGAGGCCGCACGCTCCGATTCGGTGGACGGCGTGCTCATGGGCTTGCGGCCCGACTGCATGAGCTGCGCGGACATCTGCCCGGCGGCGTCGTACATGATGCGCCCGCCGTCGTACTCTGCCCGTCGCGCCACGCCCTTTTCGTCGAAGTTTTCGAAGCTGATGAGACGCCAGTGGCCGACGAACTGCCGCGCGGCGTTCGTCCCGGACTGCGCGGAGATCGCGACCGACGCGCCGGCAAGCGCAAGCACCAGGACGGCCAGATTCCGAATCCTCATCGACACCCTCCGCGGACGGTCAACCCCCGCCCAAACTCGAAGTCTAGCCTGTGATAGGCTCTCGTCCTCGGGTTTCGCGGTCGACAGCGAAAAGGCCGTCTCGGTGGAGGCAGCGCGCGGAGAGTTGCCCAGGCCGATGAACAGTCCAAGCCCAGGTGGGACTAGACGGGACATTCCCGAGTTCTCCGTCCTCGAGGACTCTGCCGAGCGCCTCGTTCTCGAAACCCGTTCGTCGCGGTGGCTCGCGGCTTCCATCCTGTTCACGCTCGGTCTCGCGTTCGCCGCCGCCTGGTGGCTGAGTAGCAGTTGGGCGCTGTTCGTCGCTGCGGGGCTCTTCGGCGCCGGCGGCGCCTACTTTGCGTTGGCGCGGTGCCGCTGGACGTTCGACGCTGGACGCGGCACGGTCGGCTTCAACAGTCTTCTCTGGGGGTCGTGGGAGGCACGGCTTTGCTCGGTGACAGAGCTGGCTATTACCACCCGCAGCAACGGGCGCGCTGGCGAGCAGATCCCGGTCACGATGCTGATGATGAAGGTCGAGGGACGAGGCAAACCCGTCCGCGTGAATGCCTCGACCGATTTCGACGTCATCCGCCGGCAGAAGCAGCGCATTGGCGATGCAGGCTATGGCGAATGGGTGCCCTGACCTCCGCACGGTCGGCCTCGCGCTCAGCCTCGTCACCGGTGAAGACGCGGCCGCCGCTTGCCCGGCATGGACGTCCTGGATGGCCAAACGCCTGCCGTGAAGTCGTGTCAGCGCGTCGGCGGTACTCGCCGGTACCCTCGTGGTAGCATGCGCCAGCGTCAGACGGTTGACTCGAGGCCCCTATGCACATCCGTCGTCTTCTCATTGCCGCCGCCGTTGCCGCCGCTCTTGCAACCCCTGCCCTGGCCCAGGCGCCGCCCAACGCGGCATCCGCGCGGGTCCGCTACAACTCGCTCAAGAACACCGCCAAGCCGGAAGGCGAGCTGAAGGCGAGGATCGACGCGATCGATCAGGAGATCGCGGCTGCCACGCGCCTGGGGCAGACGGCGCAGGTGAGGCGTCTGATCGCGAAGGCCACGGCGCTGCTCAACAAGCGCGCCTGGACCGACGTGGACGACTTCGACCAGTCGCTCGTGCTGCGAAGCGACCGGCTGTTCATCGACTCATCCAAGCCGTACCTCGTTCGTCTCGAGCAGGCATACGCGCCGGCCATCGAGCTGACGACCCCGCTGATTGCGCGGGCGACGGCCCGGCCGCTCATGGCACAGCCGGCCGCCACAGGGGCTGCGGCGGGCGAAATCCAACCCCTTGGCATGCTCGAGGACGTGCCGCGTGATCTACGGGATGCGCCACTCACCATGGAGCTGAACCTCTCGGCTGTCCCCGACGGCAGCTACTCGATCGATGTCGAACTCCTGGACGAGGTGCGCGTGCTGGGCACCGTGAGCCTGAGGGTCGCCCTGCAAAAGGGGCTGGATGCACGGCTGGCCGCTCTCGAAACGCTGTCAGCGTCGGCTCCAGCCGCCGTGCAGCCCGACATCCGCTATCCGGCCGACTACGTCCGCAAGGTGAACCGCGGCGTGATCGAGATGGGGACGTTCGATTTGAGCCGGGAGCTGACGGCGGCCGGCGCCATTGCCGCTGCCTCGAAGGGAGGCAAGGACCCGTTCAACGGCAAGGCGGGGGGCTTCGAACGCCACTACGTGCTCGAAGGCGCCAACGAGATCATGCCCTACCGCGTGTTCGTGCCGAAGTCCTACACGGGTGCGCAGCCGGCGCCGCTGGTCATCGCGCTCCACGGGCTCGGTGCCAACGAAGACTCGTTCATGGACTCCTACGGCGGCCGCGTGCCTCAGCTCGCCGAGAAGCACGGCTTCCTCCTGGCGACGCCGCTCGGGTATCGCGTGGATGGGTTCTACGGCTACTCATACGGAAACGATGGCGCGGCGCGCCGGCGTCAGGAGTTGAGCGAAAAAGACGTGATGCAGGTCCTCGCGCGCATGCGCCGGGACTACAAGGTGGACGACACGCGGATCTACCTCATGGGGCACTCGATGGGCGCCATCGGCACGTGGTTTCTCGGCGCGAAGTATCCGGAAATCTGGGCAGCGCTGGGACCTGTCGCCGGCCTGGGCAACCCGCAGTCGGTCGCGCTGATGAAGCACATCCCGCAGTTTGTCGTGCACGGCGATGCCGATCCGACCGTGAATGTCAGCGGGTCGCGCACCATGGTGGCCGAGATGAAGAAGCTGGGAATCGACCACACCTACGTCGAGGTGCCCGGCGGGAACCACACCGACATCGCGATGCCGAACTTCCCGGCGATGTTCGAGTTCTTTGCGTCGAAACGGAGAACGTCCGTGACGACGCAGCAGCAGTAGCGGAGACTGAGTCAAGTTCTCTCGCCCGGCCGGAGGCCGGGCAAAACCAATACTGCCACTAGCGAGCCTCACTGCCCAACATGCTCGGCGGTCTGAGGCCTCCACCGTCGCCAGCGACGACCCCACGGGGACCAAACGCGGCACAGATGCCACAGTTTGGTCTCAGGCGAAGCCTCGCTAGACGTAGAGCGCGATGACCGCTTCGATCGCCTGCCGGCAGACCGCGCAGAACGTCTCGCTGCGCGTGAACATGATGCAGTCCACCTCGGGACGGTAGTAGCCGGTCGCCTCGTACATCGCACCCTCGAACGCCCCAACCTTGTGCAGGTGCGGCTCGGCGGCGAAGAGCCTGGTCTCGTAACCGCGGACCTCGGCGAAGAGCGCCTCCATCTCCTCCTCGGGGCGATTGTCCGCTCGAATCTTGCCGCGCCGCTCCTGATAGGCTCGCGACGCTTTCTCGAACGCGGCTTTCTGCCAGGGGGTCGGAAGGGAAATTCCCGGAGCAGCCAGCGCCCGCCACTTCAGGGCCTTTGGATCGGCAAGCGCCGTCACGTTCGGTTCCCACGGCTCGACACGGTCGGCCGCCGGAGCGTAGGCCACCGGTGAGGTGTAGTACTCGTCTGCGAGGCCCGCGAAGTGGTGCCCGAACTCGTGGACGAACACATAGGCCGCCTGCCCGCTGTCCACCGAGACCGTGCTGTACAGGCCGAAGATGCCCCCGCCCCCGTAAGTCCGCGTGTTGGTCAGGATCTCGATGAACTCGTACGGTGCAAACGATGCGGCTTCGCGAAGCGCCCGATTCTCGAAGGTCAACACGTAGCGCTCGGATCCAAAGGCATCGTAGGTCGTGCCGAGGGGCGAGGCGCGATGGATGCCGCTCGACGGCCGTGAAATGCCCGACTCGGCGGCGGCCGGCACGAGGCCCCACACGTTGAACTCGCGGCGACGCTCCTTGAACGGCGAGACGGAGAACAGGATTTCCATCATCCGCCGGGCGTCGCGCTCGAACTTGTCGCGCTCTGCCGCCGTGTATCCGTCGCCGAGAATCAGGAAGTCCACCTTGGCGGCCGGGTCGCCGTTGCGTTCGAGGGCCATCACCGGCCCCGGCGACGCGGGCCGTGACGTGCCGATGAACATGTCCTTGGGATCGACCTCCGTCGTCCAGACGTCCTGAAACTCGTTCCTGGCGTCGCGCTTGCGCAAGACGACTCGAACCGGTCCCTCCGGCGCGGGAAAACGCAGGGATTCGTGGAACGTCCGATTGACGCTCTTGGCTTCGTCTGTGGTTTCCCACTCTCCGTAGATCGAGGCAAAGCCACGAGAGTAGAGGACTCGGCCGGACGCCCGATCGCGCACCTCGAAGAAGTACTTGCCGAGGTTGGTCCGATCGATGGTCTTGTCGGGATGGCCCGGCCACTCCAGTGGTTCGATGACGACACGATCGACGCTGAACATTTCCTGCTTGACGTTGCCCGAGTGGTAATAATCGAGCCGCATCGTCTTCGATGCGGCGGCGGCGTCGCTGGCGGCGAACGTGAGAGCGGCGAACGCAAGCGCGAATCGGCGATCGGTCATCATGGAGGCGATTCTATCTACAATGCGTCGCGTGGCCACCAGCAACCCGGGAAGGATCGTGCGGCGTGTCACGGGGCCCATTCCCGCGGTGCTGACCGGTCTCTGTCTCGTCTGGAGCGCGACCACCGGCGCCGTCTCGAGTTGCGGGACGCCCGATACCGCCCCGCGGCGCCCCTGGACGTGCGGTGGCTCCAGGGTGGATGGTCGGGTCACTTCGGAAGCAGCCGCCGCGCCGTACCTGGCCGAGTGTCGAAGACAGGAGCTGGCGAGCCTGCCGCTGCGGGAGGCTCACCGGCGGATGTGTGACGC
>JBQTIE010000009.1:0-24539 GCA_052389315.1 Acidobacteriota bacterium | reverse complement strand
CTTCTTGGCGGTCCCGTCAGCGCGCGCGGAATACAAAGCCTGGGTTCTCGCCACGTTCGAGGATACCCCCGAGGGCTTGGCCGTCGATCCCGCAGGGAACATTTACGCGGCCCTGATGCATGTCGGGAAGATCATGAAGGTGACTCCTGGCGGCAAGCAGGAACTTCTCGCCATCGTGCCGTCAGCGCAGGACGTGGGTAAGGGGGAGGTCGTGGGAATTGACTTGGACAAGGCCGGCAACATCTATGTTGCCTACAAACAGAACTCCCCGAAGTACGAGGCGACGAACCTGCGCGACCCGTTCCACGCCGCCTGCCGCGATGCCACGGTCACTTTGAGCGGTGTGTACAAGATCGACGCCACAACGCGGCGGGTTACGGCGCTGGCAACGCGCCGCGACGGATGGCCCTTTTGTTTCCCCGATGATGTCGCCATTGATTCGCAGGGCAACGTTTATCTCACCGATCTGACCTATTCGGGCATCTGGAAACTCTCTCCCGACGGGAAGAAAGTGGAAAGGTGGTCGTCGCATCCCCTCTTGAATTGGTCCGCCACGCCTTATTCAGGACTTCCCCTGGGCGTGAACGTGCTGGTGCTCGACAAGGACGAGCGGAACGTCTACGCTGCGACAAACGGCGATCCCATGATCGTCAGGATTCCGATCAATCCAGACGGGTCGGCCGGTGAACCGACAGTGATCTCACGTGGGCATTCACCGTTCGACGGCATCGAGTTCGACGAGCGTGGCAACATCTACGTGTCTGAGATCTTGCGCAACGAGCTCTGGGTGCTGTCGCCAGACGGTTCGCAGCGTATGCTCGTCGCGGACAGGCGTACTGCGCCACTCGACAACAACACCAGCATCATCTGGCATGACGGCGTGATCTGTACAGCCAATCTCGGCTTCACCCATTTCCCGAGGATTGAAGAAGCCGCCAGAACCATCGTGTGCATCAGCGGATTCCAGCGGCCCTAGCGCGCGAGACAGTCGCAGGCTCATGCCCGCTGGTCTCAGGAGCCTCTATAGGGCGAGGCTCGTGCGCACGTCAGAGAACAGCAAGACCACGCAGCCCAAGCAGTGGCCGGATCGGACCGCGGGCAGGAGCCGCCGCTCAGCAGGCCATAAGGCGTCGAGAACATGACAAGTTCAACCGAGCAGCTTCGGACGGCGATCGACACCGGTGACCTGGCGTCGGTCAAGCGCTTGATAGCCAGCGAGCCGGCTCTCTTGCAGGCCATCGTCCGTCCGGCGCGTCAAAATCGAAACTATCGACCTCTTACGGAGGCGGCGGTCGAATGCCAGTTGGAGATCCTTGCCTTTCTCGTCGCCTCGGGCTGTGACGTGACCGAGGATCACAACTATCCGATGTTCCGCGCCAGCCTGTATGACCGGTGTGTGCCAGCCCTCGAGTTCCTGGTCGGCCACGGCGCCGACGTGAACGGCGTCTGGGATGATTACGGGCCACCCCTCATCGCCTCTTGCGAAGGCAGGTCCTGCGAGGCCATGAAGTGGTTGTTGGCTCATGGCGCCACCATCATCGGAAACGCCCGGGGACGTACCAAGGACGTCGCCTGGAATGCCGTCACTCACGCGGCGTTCTCGAAGGATCGCCCGGAGCTGCTGGAGCTGCTGATCGGTCATGGGGCCGACGTCAACGCGCCTGACCGGAAGGGAATGACCGGCTTGCACGTCGCGGCGAAAACGGGTTTCGTCAAGGGCGTCGAGATCCTACTCGGCGGCGGCGCGGACACCACACTGAAAGACAACGCCGGTCGCACGGCTCTCGCAATCGCGCGGAACGAGAAGATTGTCACGTTGCTGGCGAACGCGACCTGACGCCGCACGCAGCCGACGGACCCGGGCACGCGCCAGCGCCTCGGCAACGGCCTCATCGTGCTCCTGGCCGTGGCATGGCCGACAGGGTCGACCCTTCCGCCCGTCAGCGGCCGTCAGCCGTGACAGAATCCAGGTGTTCGGCCGCCCGGTGTAGGCGCCGGTCGTTCGCTTGCCAAGGCGGTCACCTCGTCAACATGTCAACGTTTGGAGGGCACATGTCTCGGTCGGAGCCTCAGGACGGGCCCGCACTCGCGCGGGAAGTCTTTGCCGTGATCGACGCGGGCGATCTCGAGCGCACCGCGGCGCTGCTCGACGATTCGTTTCGTCTTCACTACCACGGGGTGCCCGACGCCATTTCAAAGGAGACCCTCCTGCAGATGACTCGCGGCTACTACGACTCGTTCCCCGTCATGCGGCATGACCTGCTCGAGGTCCTGCCCAGCGGGAACTACGTGACGGTGCGCCTGGTGGTGTACGCCACTCACGGAGGAACCTACGAGGGAATCGCCGCGACTGGACGGCAGGTAGCGGTCAGTGCCATTCACATCCTTCGTGTTGCCGACGGCAGAATCGTCGAGTGGTGGGCTGCGGAGGACGACCTCGGACTGCTGCGTCAGATCGGCGCGATCATGACGCCACCCGGGGGCGCGTCGCCGGCGGCGCGGTGACCAGCCGTCGCAGTGGCCGGGCGGGGGGCGTCACTCGTCGCTTCGGCCGCATCGAAGTATCGAAACTCATGAGTCGAACCGCAGGATTGCTGCTTTCGTTGTCGCTCGCGCTCGCTCCCGCGTCGGCGACCATCCCGACTCCCGATCCGCTGTCGCAACTGGCGGGCACCTCGCCGGACCGCATCATCGTCGCCAAGGCCGGTGAAGGTGCCGTGATTCCGGAAGGCCCGCCCATGGCACTCAGCGGTGTCGGTGACGCCATACGTCGGTCAGTCCTGCTCGTTGTTCACGACAGCTCACAGCCGTGGATGACGGTGACGAGCGATTGGTCGCCCCAGGGGCGCTGTCCACGGTGAGATGATGGGGGCCGGTTCGTGAAATCCACCATGAAGCCACGCAAGATCACCGTCTACGTAGCGACGAGCGCTGACGGGTACATCGCGAGGCCGGACGGGGACGTGGAATGGCTCAATCGGCGGCCTGACACCGTCGATTACGGCATCAAGGCGTTCTACGCCACCATCGACACCATCCTCTGGGGCCGCAAGACCTACGACTGGCTGCTGAACTACCACAGGAAGAGGGGCAAGACCCGAGGGCTCTTCGACACGAAGCTCAACAACTATGTGTTCTCGCGAACACCGCCCAAACGACCGGCACCTGGTGTTGTGTTCGTCACGGAGTCGGTGAAGGCCTTTGCGCAGCGCCTACGCGCGACCCCCGGAAAACAGATCTGGATGATGGGCGGCGCCGGCCTGATCGCGTCGTTCCTGGACGCCGGCGAGATCGACGAATTCGACATCCATGTCATTCCGGTCTTCATCGGCGAAGGCATTCCGCTCGTGGCGCCGCGCCATCGGGACATTCCCCTTCGTTTGCGCTCATCGAAGAGGTATCCGGACGGGGTGGTCCGGATACGGTATGAGGTAGAACGCTGACCAGCGCCCGGGCGGGCGTCAGGGGCGAGGCCGCGGCGGCTGACACACGGTCGTCTGCAGGGCCACGAAAGGCCGATGTCGTTGGTGGGCATTCGGCTCCTTGGGGTGTCGGGACGCGCTGGTTGGAAGGGTTGTGCGGTCGCGTGGGCTAAGCGGGCGGCCTGATGCGCCCCGAGCCGTTCTCTGACACCGGCAGGAGGGCAACTCGTGGCACTCGTGCTGTTTCTGAGGGGTCTCAACGTCGGTGGTCACAGGCGATTCCGCCCGACGACGCTCGTCGGCCAGCTGCGGCACCTTGGTGTGGTCAACATCGGCGCCGCAGGCACCTTCGTGATCCGCCAGCCGGTCAGCCGCGATGAGCTGCGCGTTGAGGTCCAACGCAGGCTTCCCTTCGATGCCGAGATCGTGATCTGCCAGGGCCGCGAGATCCTCCGGCTGATGTCTCAGGACTTTTTCGCGGGCCATCCGGTGCGACCTGACATCGTCCGCTTCGTGAGCGTTCTGTCAAGACCACCCCGCTTGACGCCACGGTTGCCCATAAGGCTGCCCTCCCGAGGCCAGTGGCTGCTGAACGTGCTCGCGCGCGACGACCGGTTCGTGGTCGGCCTGTACCGGCGCCACCTGAAGGTGATCGGCTACCTCGGCGCGCTGGACCGGCATTTCGGCGTGCCGGTCACCACCCGCAGCTGGAGCACCATCGCCGCGATCGCCAAGCTTCTCGATCAGGACGAAACTGGTAGACTCCGCGCGTAGACAGGGAGGGCTTTCCATGATCCGTCGCCACCGAGTTGCCGCGCTGATCCTGCTCCTCGGCGTCGTCGCGATGCCCTCGGAACACCGCGCGACCGCCCAGGACCGGTTGACCATCGACCGCTACCTGGCCCCGGGCTATCCATTCGAGCTCGTGTCGGCGCGCAAGGCCGATCGCATCGCCTGGCTGGCCTTCGAACAGGACAGGCGCAATGTGTACACCGCGGTTCCCCCCGCGTTCGCCCCCGTCCGGCTGACGCGGCACTCCGACGATGACGGCGTCGATCTCACCGATCTGCGCATCTCAGACGATGGTGCGACAGTCGTGTTCGTGCGAGGGCATGCGCCAAACCGCAGCGGATGGGTAGCCAATCCGATGTCGAGGCCGGAAGGCGCGACCCGCACCATCTGGGCGGCCCGGACGAGTGGCGGTGCCGCGTGGCAGATCGCCGAGGGCGGAAGCCCGGTGCTGGCCCCCGATGGCCGCGCGGTCCTGTACGTCAAGGACGGCCAGATCTATCGAGCCCCCGTCGCACAGACCCCTCCCGCCGACCCGATCGCGCGAGGCGAACAGCCGCTCATCAAGGCCTGGGGGAGCAATGACACGCCGCGGTGGTCGCCCGATGGATCGAGAATCGCGTTTGTCAGCGACCGGGGTGACCACGCGTTGATTGGCGTGTACGACGTGGCGACGCGCACGATCTCGTGGGTGTCGCCCAGTGTCGACCACGACTCGAGCCCGACGTGGTCGCCCGACGGCACCCGGCTCGCGTTCATCCGTCGTCCAGGCACGCCGTTCGGGCAGCAGACGCAAGCGGGCGGCACGGGCGTGGGCAATCCTCCGGGGCCCGCGAACGTCAGACCGGCACGCGGCCAAGGGAGAGGCGGCGACCAGGCCGCGACAGAGTCTGCGATTCCGGGCCTGACCCGCGCGGCCTTCACCGGTGGCTACACGCTGTCGTTGCGCGTCGCGGAGATTCCCGGCGCCCTCGCGCGACCGGATGGCTCCATCGAGCGGCCGGCTCGCGAAGCGTGGCACGACCAGCCGAACGACGAAGCCTTCGCCCGAGTCAACCGCATCGAGTGGGCGGGCGACCATCTCGTGTTCCAGGCAGAGCCCGAGGAGTGGATTCGCTACTACGCCGTCCCGGTGTCGGGCGGCGCGACAACGCCGGCCGTGCTGACTCCTGGTGACGGGATGGTCGAATACGTGTCACTCGCGGCCGACGGCGCCCATCTCTACTACGCCACCAACGCGGGAGACATCGACCGGCGTCATCTCTGGAAGGTGCCGACTGCTGGCGCTATGGCGGTGCAGTTGACGCGTGGCGACGAGATCGAGACCTATCCAGCCGTGCTCGCGTCCGGCACCCGAGTGGCGATGCTGAGTGCCGCGGCCGCACGCCCGCTGTCGGTGTCGGTGGTGGCGGCGGGTGGAGGCACCCCGACGGTCGTCTTCCCGGTCCTCGACGCCGCGTTCCCGGCGACCGCGCACGTCGTCCCGCAGAACGTGACCCTCAGAGCCGACGACGGCGTTTCGTTCAACAATCAGATGTTCGTACCGAACGACCTGTCGCCGGGCGAGAAGCGCCCGGCGGTCGTGTTCGTGCATGGCGGTCCGTCGCGGCAGATGTTGCTCGGCTACCACTACATGCACTTCTACCACATGGCCTACGCCGTGAATCAGTGGCTGGCCTCCCAGGGGTACGTGGTGATGTCGGTCAACTACCGGCGCGGCATCGGCTATGGCCGCGCGTTCAGGACGGCCGCCAACACCGGCGGTCAGGGCAACGCGGAGTATCGCGACGTGCTCGCCGCGGGCAAGTACCTCGCGGCGCGCCCGGACGTGGACCCGTCGCGCATCGGCATCTGGGGGCTCTCGTACGGCGGCGTGCTCACGGCCCAGGCGCTGGCCCGCAACTCGGATCTCTTCAAGGTCGGCGTGGACCTTGCGGGCGTCCACTTGTGGGGCAACTCGCTGGATCCCGAGAGCGTCTCGTTCCAATCCTCGGCCATCGGCGCCATCGGGTCGTGGAAGTCGCCGGTGCTGCTCCTGCACGGCGACGACGACAGGAACGTCGCCTTCGCACAGACCACCGGCCTCGTGCAGCTGCTGCGGGCGCACGGCGTCGAGCACGAACTCATCGTGTTCCCAGACGACGTGCACGATTCGTTGCTGCACAAGCGGTGGATCTACACGTTCGACCGCACGAGCGAGTTCATCGGCCGATTCATCGGACCCGCGCGGAGGGCAACGACGACGGCGCGCCAGCGCTGAATCGGGGCCGTCGAGAAGAGAAGTGGCGGCGCGTGGGTCACGGATCAGGTGCGTGAGGTGCGGCTGCCGGCTCAGCCCGCGCGTGCCGCGTCGCGGCGGAACGTCCACAGCCGCAGTCCGCTGTCTGCGTCCAGGAGCTCGCGAACCACTCGAAACCCCAGGTGCGTATAAAACGGGACGTTCGCGGGCTGTTCGGTTTCCACGTAGCACGACTGTCCCGCCGCATCCGCTCTGGACATGACCGGCTCGACCAGCGCCCGGCCCAGCCCGCGACGCTGCGCCTCGGGCGCCACGCCGAGGATCATCAGGTACCAATGATCGGCGGGCACGTCGGAACGGTGAAACGGCTCGACCACGCCCATGACCTGCAGGAACCGTGCAGCCGCCTCCTCGCCCAGCAGCGCGCCGAGGTCGAGGCCGCTCGCCTCCGCGCGTTCGGGCGTCACCTCCCATCCACCGGGTGGAAGCCAGATTGCGGCGCCCACGGGGACTTCGGCCGTCGTCCAGACCTCGCCGAAGAGCAGGCCGTAGCGGAGATGGGCTGCGAAGAAGGTTGGTGTTCGCGCGACACGCACGGCCTGGTCGGGCATGGCGTGCGCCATCAACGGGTCGGCCAGAAACGCGCGGGCGAGCGCGTCGGCCGCTTCCGGGAGCCGGCCGGCCTCGAGCGGGACGATCGCGGGATCTGGCATCGGCCGGCGTCGGGCACGCGTCCGTGCTGCCTCAGCCCGCCGAACCGGCGGCGAATCGCTTTCGCGCACGCGCCTTGGCTTTACCCGCTTCGATCGCGCGGTCGCGTGGCGGCGCCGATGTCGTCAGCGAGTCGATCAGCCGGCGCGCGACCTCGGTCACCTCGTCCACGGCGCTGCTGAAGATGGCCTCGTTGGCACGCGACGGGCGCGTCGTTCCGCTGAGCTTGCGCACGAATTGCAGCGCTGACGCGCGAATCTCGTCGTCTGTGGCGGGTGGTTCGAAGTTGGCGAGCGTCTTGATGTTCCGGCACATGAGCCTGTCTCCCCGTTCAGGTCGAGCTCCTTCCAATGATGCCACGCGCCAGTCGCTGATCGACGCCGCCGCCGCGGTGCCTGCGGCCCCTCTGGCCGCCGGGAATCACCCGACAGGCACGATTTCGAGCGACGTTCGATGGGGGGAATCTGCGTCCAGCAGCTGCTGTATGCCCCGGTCCAGCGTTGCAAGGCGGCCCCCTCGCCCGATGGCCAGGGCCAGGAGCACAGCATCGGTGACCTGCCGATGGGTGACCACGCGCTCGCGGATCTCTTTGGCCATGTCGCCAAATCCCTGATCGAGGGGCCAGAACTCGTGCTCGGAGGCGGCCACATTGGCTTCGAGTACGGCCATGGCATCGGCGAGCGCGATCGTCATCTTCACGACGGCGGGTTGTGCCGAGAGCCTCAGGAAAGCGGCCTGCGTTAACGCGCACGTCGCCCAGCCTCGGCCTCGCTCAGCCGAGAACCACGCGTGCGCGTCTTCATGGTGAACGTGATTGGGCCACGCCAGAGCCAGCAGCAGATTGACGTCCAGCAGCGCGACCACCTGCGACGGTCCTATTTGCGCAACGTCACAAACGTCGATCCGGCATCGGCCCGATCCAGGGCGCGCTCCACGTCCTCGGGGCCGAAGCGATCCGGCCGCGCGTCAACGGAAAACGTGTAGAAGCCGTTCTTTGTCCGCAGCGGAAGGCGTGCAGTCGCCCCCCGGCGCATGAGAAAGGACACCGCCTCCCCCACCGACATGCGCCGGGCGTCAGCCAGGGCCCTGGCCGTCTCCAGAACATCGTCATCAATGTTGAGCGTCGTTCGCATCCTGATGTTTATGATGTCAGAGGTGAAATATGATGTCAATGATACCGGGCGAGGGCTCCAGTCAAGGGTCCGGGCGCTGGATTCTGCTGTATCGTCAGCGGCGCTATAGTGAGGCACGACCGATCATCGCTGAAGCGGCTTCGGGCCTTGCCGCCGGTGGGCCTCAGCCCCACACGGCCGGGGGACATGGCCGGCGCGCTCGATCGTTTGGCCGCCGGGTCCTGTGAGCGGCGGCCGGGAGGATGTGCGCAGTGAGTTTGCTCATCAAGCACGGAACCGTTATTACGGCTACCGACCACTATCGCGGCGACGTGTACATCGAACGCGACCTCGTCACGACGATTGGCACCGACCTCTCGATGCCCGCCGATCGCGTCATCGATGCGACGGACCGCTACGTGATCCCGGGCGGCATCGACTGCCATACACACCTGGACATGCCGTTCGGCGGGACGACCTCGGCGGACGACTTCGAGTCCGGCACGGTCGCGGCGGCCTTTGGCGGGACGACGTCGATTGTCGACTTCGCGATTCAGTACCGCGGCCAGACGCTCCATCACGCGTGGGAGACGTGGATGAAGAAGGCCGAGGGCAAGGCGGCCATCGACTACGGCTTCCACATGATCATGACGGAGGTCAACGATCAGATCGAGTTGGAGATGGACGCGCTCGTGACGCAGGGGGTGACCTCCTTCAAGCTCTTCATGGCGTACCCCGGCGTCTTCATGCTGGACGACGCGTCGATCTTCCGGGCGATGCTGCGCACCGGCAAGAACGGCGGGACCATCTGCATGCACGCCGAGAACGGCGGCGTCATCGACGTGCTGGTGAAGAAGGCGCTGGCGGAAGGAAAGACGGCGCCGAAGTATCACGCCTTGACGCGCCCGGCGCGCGCCGAGGGCGAGGCGACACACCGGGCGATCGCGCTGGCGGAGATGGCCGATGTCCCCGTGTACATCGTGCATCTGTCGGCCGCGGAGGCGCTGGCGATGGTGACCGAGGCTCGCGACCGCGGGTTGCCGGCCTACGCGGAGACCTGCCCGCAGTACCTGTTCCTGTCCTACGACAACTACGAGGAGCCCGGATTCGAGGGCGCGAAGTATGTCATGAGCCCGCCGCTCCGGCCTCGCGAGACGCAAGACCACCTGTGGCGCGGGCTGGCGTTCAACGACCTCCAGGCCATCTCCACCGACCACTGCCCCTTCTGCATGAAGGAGCAGAAGGAGATGGGACACGGCGACTTCTCGAAGATCCCCAACGGCGCGCCGGGCATCGAGACGCGCATGAGCCTCGTGTACGACGGCGGCGTGCGCACTGGCCGCATCTCGCTCAACCGCTGGGTAGAACTCACCTCCACCTCGCCTGCCAGGATCTTCGGCCTTTTCCCAAGGAAAGGGACCATCGCGCCGGGCTCCGACGCCGACATCGTGGTCTTCAACCCGGCCGCGAAGACGACGCTTTCGGCCAAGACGCTGCACATGAAGGTGGACTACAACCCGTACGAAGGGCGCGAGGTGCAGGGCGTCTGCGAGACGGTGATCTCGCGCGGGAAGGTGATTGTCGAACGGGGGACCTTCACGGGCCGAGCCGGGAGCGGCCAGTTCATCAAGCGGAGCCCGCGAGGCTGACGCGTGGCGGCCGGCGCCCGGCGTGCGGGCTTTGAACTTTGCGCCCGTACCCTGTAACGTCTCCACATGTCCATCACCGAGCACGCCGGCGCCATGACCGGCGAAGACATCGTTGCGCTGTCGCGCAAGCACACCATCTACGAGTGGGCGGCGCAGTCGAAGGTCGATCCCATCCCCGTGGCGCGCGCCAAAGGCGTCTACTTCTGGACGCCCGAGGGGAAGCGGTACATCGACTTCAACAGCCAGTTGATGTGCGTGAACATCGGCCACGGGGACACCCGGGTCATCAAGGCCATTCAGGATCAGGCGGCCGTGCTCGCCTACGCCAACCCGTTCATGGCCACCGAGCCGCGCGCGAAGCTCGGGGCCAAGCTGGCCGAGATCACGCCGGGCGACATCGACACGTTCTTCTTCACCAACGGCGGCGCCGAGGCCAACGAGAACGCCATCAAGATTGCCCGCTGGTACACGGGCCGCCACAAGATCCTCGCGTTCTACCGGTCGTACCACGGCGCCACCGCGGGGGCGATCACGCTGACCGGGGATCCGCGGCGCTGGGCGGCCGAGCCGGGGCTGCCCGGAATCGTTCACGTCCTCAACCCGTACCACGGGATTCAGCGCGGCTGGGACACCGCGGCCGATGCGCTCGCCTACCTGGACGAGGTGATTCAGGTCGAGGGTCCGAACACCATCGCGGGACTGATCTTCGAGCCCGTCGTCGGCACCAACGGCGTCCTCGTGCCGCCCGACGGCTATGTCCAGGGACTCCGCGCGCTCTGCGACAAGTACGGCATGGTGATGATCGCCGATGAAGTGATGGCCGGGTTCGGGCGCACCGGCAAGTGGTTCTCGGTGGATCACTGGCAGGTCGTGCCGGACCTGATGACGATGGCGAAGGGGCTGACGAGCGCGTACGTCCAGCTCGGGGCCGTGGGGATGCGACGGAAGATCGCGGATCATTTTCGCGACCATGTCTTCTACGGCGGCCTGACCTACAACAGCCACCCGCTGGCGTGCGCGTGTGCGCTGGCGACCATCACGGTCTTCGAGGAGGACGGCCTGGTCGAACGGGCCGCCCGGACGGGCATCTTGATGAAGGGGCTGCTCGACGACCTGGCACGACGACACCCGTCGGTCGGCGCGGTTCGATCGATCGGACTCTTCGGCATCGTCGAACTGGTGCGGAACCGCCAGACGCTGGAACCGATGGCGCCGTTCAACGGCGCGTCGCCCGAGATGCAGGCGCTCGGCCGGCATTTCAGGGACGAAGGCCTTTACACGTTCGTCCGGTGGAACACGTTCTTCACGAACCCACCGCTGTGCATTACCGAGGACGAGCTGGGCGAGGCTTTTGCGATCATCGACCGGGGGCTGGACGCCGCCGATCGCGCGGTGGCCGGTTAGCCGCGTCCGCCCGCCCGCCGATTCCCGCCGCTGAGGGTCGAAACCCCGCCGACGGCCACGCCGTCGCGAACGGCGCGGCCGGGCCTGCGTCTGAAATACTGACAGGGGAGAGCGGAAGGCGCGCATTTTCGCTTTTATTTCGTCTGTAGTTTGTGCAGACTGTCTGATTGTTCGGGGCCCGGGCGCCGAGCGGGTGTCTTGAGCCGGGGGGACGCTGTTGGTGGCTGACCGTAACGACGACCTCGCTGCCCTTCGCATTGAGCGCAAGCCGCTGCGCTTGAACCGCGGGCGATGGGTCAAGTGGTTCGCGCTGCTGCTCGTCTTTGGCGGCGCGGGCACGGGGGCATGGGTCTGGGCGACTCGCGAGAGGCCGCTGGAGGTCGAGGTCGCCGGCGTAACCGAGCGGGCGGCCGGCGAGCAGGCATCGGTGCTCAATGCGTCGGGGTACGTCACCGCCCGGCGCCGTGCCACCGTGTCCTCGAAGGTCACGGGCAAGGTGGTCGAGGTCAACGTGGACGAAGGGATGTCGGTACGCGAGGGTCAGGTGCTGGCGCGACTGGACGATGCAACGCAGAAGGCGGCGCTGGCGCTGGCACAGGCGCAGGTCGAGGCGGCGCGCGGATCGCTGCGCGAAATGTCCGTGCGTCTGGACGAGGCCAACCTCACGTTGAGACGGCGTGAGCAGCTGCTTCAGGAGGGGCTCGTCCCGCAGGCGGACTTCGACCAGGCGAAGGCCGAAGCCGATTCGCTGCGCGCCCGTATGGCCGCCACGCGCGAGCAGGTGCTGGTCGCCGAGCGACAGGTGGCCGTGCAGGAGACAGACCTGGACAACACCATCATCCGCGCACCGTTCACGGGCGTGGTCATCTCGAAGGACGCGCAGCCTGGTGAGATGGTGTCGCCCGTGTCAGCCGGCGGCGGCTTTACGCGCACGGGCATCTGCACGCTGGTGGACATGCGGTCGCTCGAGATCGAAGTGGATGTCAACGAGAGCTACATCAATCGGGTGAAGCCCGAGCAGGATGTCACCGCCGTGCTCGATGCGTATCCTGCCTGGCAGATTCCGGCGCGCGTCATCACGCCCGTGCCGACGGCGGATCGGCAGAAGGCCACGGTGCTGGTCCGCATCGCCTTCAAGGACCTGGACGACGCCCGGATTCTGCCCGACATGGGGGTCAAGGTGACCTTCCTGCGCGAGGCCGGAGAAGCGGCGACACCGGCGGCGGCCGCCGTTCCGCTCGTGCCGCGCAGCGCCGTCCGTCAGGAGGGCGATCGCAGCTACGTGTTCGTCGTCCGGCAGGACACCGTCGAGCGGCGCGCCGTGCAGACGGGGCCCGCGGACGGTGACCGCCTCGAGGTCGTGGCCGGGCTCAGCGCCGGCGATCGCGTCGTCGTGTCGCCACCGCCTGAGCTTGCCGATGGCCTGCGCGTCGTGATCAGGTAGAGGTGAGAGGCGAGCTACCCGTGTCAACCGAACCAGCGATGAGGAGTCAAGGAGCCCACCGACGATGAGCGCACTCGTGAATGTCCGTGACGTGCACAAGTACTATGCGCGCGGAGACGAGCGCATCGACGTGCTGCAGGGCGTGAACCTCGAGATTCCCAAGAGTGATTTCCTCGCGCTCATGGGGCCGTCGGGCTCCGGCAAGACCACGTTGCTCAACCTGATCGGCGGACTGGATCAGCCGTCCTCCGGCAGCATCGAGGTCGATGGCGCGGACATCACGCGGCTGTCGTCCGGCCAGCTGGCGCAGTGGCGCGCGCGCAACATCGGCTTCGTGTTTCAGCTCTACAATCTGCTGCCCATCCTCACGGCGGAGCGCAACGTCGACCTGCCGCTGCTGCTCACGAGATTGTCCAAAGCCGAGCGTCGCAAGCGGGTGGGCATCGCCCTCAACGTCGTGGGCCTGTCGGACCGCGCCAAACACTACCCCCGGCAGCTCTCGGGGGGCCAGGAGCAGCGTGTGGGAATAGCCCGCGCGATCGTCACCGATCCGACGCTCCTGCTCTGCGACGAGCCGACCGGCGACCTCGATCGCAAGGCCGGAGACGAAGTCCTCGATCTGCTCAAACGCCTGAACCAGGATCACGGCAAGACCATCGTCATGGTGACGCACGATCCCCACGCAGCCGCGCACGCCAAGCGCACGCTGCATCTTGAAAAGGGCGTGCTGCTGGAGGCCGCGGCATGAAGTACCTCCCCTTGCTCTGGCGGAACGTCTGGCGCAAGAAGATCCGGACGACTTTTACGCTGCTGTCCATCTTCGTGGCCTTCCTGCTGTTCGGCCTGCTGATGACCATCCGCACGGCGTTCAGCTTTGGTGTCGACATCGCAGGTGTCGATCGGCTGGTCCTCATCCACAAGGTCAGCCTGATCATGCCGTTGCCGATCTCGTACCTCGGCCGTCTCCAGGCCACCCCGGGCGTGGTGTCGGCCACACACAACACCTGGTTTGGCGGCGTCTACCAGGATCCATCCAACTTCTTCGCGCAGATCGTCGTCGAGCCCGAACCCTTCATGACGATGTACCCGGAGTACAAGCTGCCGAAGGAGCAGTTTGCCGCGTGGCTGGAGGATCGCCAGGGCGCCATCGTCGGCGTGGACCTGGCCGAGCGGTTCGGCTGGAAGCTGGGGGATCGCATCCCCATCCAGGCGACCATCTGGCAGCCCAAGCAGGGCGCCGTCTGGGAGTTCAACATCGCCGGCATCTATGACGGCGAGCCCGGGGTGGACAAGACGCAGCTCTTCTTTCGCTACGACTACCTCGACGAGAACCGACGGGGAGGAGCAGGGCTCGTCGGGTGGTACATCGTCAAGATCGCCGACGGCTCCCAGGCGTACGCGATGAGCTCGAAGTTCGACGAGATGTTCGCCAACTCTTCCGCTGAAACGAAGACGACGACCGAGAAGGGCTTCGTCGACGGTTTTGCCAAGCAGGTCGGCGACATCGGGGCCATCATGATCGCCATCCTCGTGGCGGTGCTCTTCACGATGCTGCTGGTCGCCGCCAACACCATGGCGCAGTCGGTGCGGGAGCGCACCAGCGAGGTCGGCGTGCTCAAGACGCTGGGCTTCTCGAACGGGTCGATCCTGGCGCTGGTGCTCGGCGAATCGGTGCTCATCACGATCATCGGCGGCGGGCTGGGTCTGGCTGCCGCGTGGATGGTCGTGCAGCAAGGGGATCCCACCGGCGGCATGCTGCCGATCTTCATCCTGCCGCCCAGGGACCTCGCGGTGGGTGTGGTCCTGATCGCCGCGCTCGGCGTCGTCGCGGGCCTGATGCCGGCGATGAACGCCATGCAGCTGCGGATTACCGAGGCGCTGCGCCGAACCTAGTCTTAGACACTAGCAGGTGTCACAACCGACAACTCACAACTCATAACTCGCAACTTTCCCCATGTTCAGCTGGATCAGCCAAACCATCGCCATCACGTCGCTAGGGGTGCGCACCATCCCGCAGCGCCTCGGGTCCACCGGTGTCGCCATCGTCGGCATCGCCGGGGTCGTCGTGGTCTTCGTCTCCGTGCTGTCCATCGGTGCCGGCTTCACGGCGGCGATGCAGGGTTCCGGGTCTCCGTCACGGGCGCTGGTGATGCGGACCGGAGCCGACAGCGAGATGACGAGCGGGCTGTCACGCACCGAGGTCGACATCGTCAAGCAGGCACCCGGGGTGCTCCGCGACGGCCAGACGGCGCTGGCGTCCGCCGAACTGTACGTGATCATCGACGTGCCCAAGCGTTCGACCAACACGTCGGCAAACGTTCCGATGCGGGGCGTGGAGCCCACGGCAGCGCAGGTGCGGGACGAGCTGTCGATCGTCGAGGGCCGCATGTTCGAGTTCGGCACCAACGAGATCGTGGTCGGGCGCGGCGCGAGCGGGCAGTTCGCCGGGCTCACGTTGGGCAGCGAGCTGCGTTCCGGACAGAACACGTGGAAGGTCGTGGGCGTGTTCGAGGCCGACGGCGGCGTAGCGGAAACGGAGATCTGGGTCGACAGCCGTGTGCTCCAGGGCGCCTATCGCCGCGGCAACACGTTCCAGACTGTGCTCGTGCGCCTCGAGTCGAGCGCCAGCTTCGACACGTTCCGCGACTGGCTCACCTCGAACCCGCAGCTCAACGTCCAGGTGCGCCGGGAGCACGAATACTACGCGCAGCAGTCACAGGCGCTGAGCACGCTGATCCAGGGCGTCGGCTACGGCATTGCCGGCCTGATGGGCATCGGGGCCATCTTCGGCGCCATCCTGACGATGTACACCGCCGTCTCGACGCGGGCGCGCGAGATCGCCACGCTGCGAGCGCTCGGCTTCAACGCGACGTCTGTGGTCGTGTCGGTGCTCGGCGAATCACTGGCGCTCGGGGGCATTGGCGGACTCATCGGCGGTGTCGCCGCGTTCGTTGCGTTCAACGGGTACGAGACTTCCACGATCAATTTCCAGACTTTCAGTCAGGTGGCCTTTGCATTCCGTGTGACCCCGCAGCTGCTGGTCACGGGCATCGTGTATGCGCTGCTGATGGGGCTGGTCGGCGGCCTGCTGCCGGCGCTGCGCGCCGCGCGCCTGCCGATTCCGTCGGCGCTCAGGGAGTTGTGATCCACAGATTTCGCAGACTTCTCAGTCCACAGATTTCGCAGACTTCTCAATCCACAGATTTCGCAGATGGCACAGATTGGTCGTCATCTGAAGGTCCCCTGGGCCCGTTGCGAAACCCCAAGCTGGAATCTGCGTAATCAGCGTAATCTGCGGATGCGTTCAATCTGCGGATGCGTTCACTCCAGCTTGAGGGCGACGACGGGATTGAGACGCGTGGCCCGCCGCACGGGAATCAGCGACGCCACGAGCGTGATGGCCGTGAGCACGGCGAGCGACGACAGAAGAACCGCCGGGCGCATGAGGTCGCCGGCGGCTTCCCCGCCGAAGAACGCGCGATCCCACGCCAGCGTGCTCAGCACGCCCACCACGAGGCCCAGGCCGACTTGACGGGCGACGCGCGAGAGGACGAGGCGTCGAATGTCGGAGGGCCTGGCACCCATCGAGACTCGGATACCAAACTCTTTGGTCCGCTGGCTGACGGCATGAACCACCACCGCGTACAAGCCGACGCCGGACAGTGCCAGCACGATCAGGGCGAGCACGCTGACCAGTCGCGCAGAAACACGAGCGTTCCATCCCGCCTCCTGCGCGGCGGTCCTCATCGTCATCAGCCGGTGGAGCGGCACGGCCGCGTCGATCAGCAGCACCGAGTCCCTGAGTTGCCTCGCCATGACTGCCGGATCGATTGCGGAGCGGACGAGCAGCGACACATTGACTGGCGGCGCGTCATCCAGCGGGAGGTAGACCAGGGGATCCACTTCGATCCCGCTGCGATGCCGGATGTCCTGCGACACTCCGACGATGCTCCGCGGAGTCTGGATGGCGGCGGCAGAAGGGCTCACGACCGTGATGTGCCGGCCGATCGGGTTTGAATCCGGGAAGAACAGAGCCGCGAAGCGTCGATTGACAATCGCCACCGCATCGGACGCCGTGTCGGTGTCCGTGAACTCGCGGCCCTGGACGAGCGGCAGCCGCCACGTGTCGAAATACCCCGGCCCGATGGCGACGGACCACACCGTGGGCCGCTGATCGGGAGCGGCGGCGCGGGCGTCGAGCAGCAGCCGCTGTTCGACAGCCCCGTACCGCGGCAGCGTGCTCGTCAAAGCGAACGACAAGACGCCCGGCAGGCTGCCGAAACGTTCGCTCACCGCTCGGAGGAACCTGCGGCGCTGCTCCGCGGTTGCATACGACGCGGCAGGCAGGCTCATCGCTGCCGTCAGCACCTCGCCGCGTTCGATGGCCGCATCGGACGGCGGAGGCTGGCTCCTGGTTCGCCACTCCATGACTACATAGGAAAGCAGGACGGCGGAGAGCCCAATCTGGAGCGCCGTGAACGCGGTGGTCCACCGGCGCGCGGCGAGACGTCCCGTCCCACCCCACCCGCCGTCCTTGAGCACACGGCTGACGTCCGTGCGCGAGGCCTGCAGCGCCGGCACCAGGCCGAATACGAGGACCGTCAGGAACGACGCGACCACCAGCGCGCCGAACACCGTCCCGTCCATGGAGTAATGGAGCCAGTACGGCAGCACGCCTTCCGGAACGGCGGAGGCGAACACGCGCGTGGCGGCCATGGACAACGCGAGGCCGACCACGCCGCCGAGCATGGCGAGCACCAGGCTTTCCGACAGCAGTTGCAGAAACAGCCGCGCGCGGCTGGCGCCGAGCGAACCGCGGATGGCGATCTCGCGCGAACGTCTCACGCCGTGTGCGAGCATCAGGTTCCCGGCATTCGCGCATGAGACGAGGAGCACCAGGAACCCCGCGGTGATGAACGCCAGCCACGCCGGGTCGGTGGGCCGGCCGAGGAACCGTGCACTGATTGGCACGACGCGGGGCAGGCGGCGGTCCTCGCCGCCACCCGCGGCGGCGGCCTGCGCGAGGAGGGAGGCCATCTGGGCGGCGGCCTGATCGACGGGCGCATCGTCGCGGACGCGACCGAACACGCGGAAGATCGCCGCCGCGCGGCTGGTCGCCGAGAACCCCGGCGAGTGCGCGGCGGGCAGCCAGATCTCGGCCGGGCTCGGCACGCCGGACGCCTCGGCCAGGACGCCGACCACCGTCGTGGGACGGCCGTCGATGAGCACGTCGCGGCCGAGCACGGCCGGGTCGGATCCGTATCGAGCCGCCCAGGCGCCCGCGCCGAGCAGCGCAACCGGCGCGGTGCCGGCCTGATCGTCCTGTGGTGTGAACCCGCGGCCGAGCAGTGGCCTGACGTGCAGCGTGTCGAGCGCGTTCGACGAGAGGGAGGTGGCCAGATACCGATCCGGCGCGCGTCCCGGATCGCCGAGGGCGACGGGGATGGATGGTCCCATCGCCGCGACCCCGGCGAACAGCGTGGCGCCGTCGCGCACGTGCTGATAGTCGGCGAACGAAAGCGCGAGATCGGCGCCGCGTTGATCGACGAAGGACGCATGGAGCACGCGGTTCGCCTGCTCGATCGGCAAGCCGCGCAGCGTATGCCCGTAGATGATCGTGAAGAGCATGTTGTTCACGCCGAGGCCAAGGCCGAGGACGAGCATCGCCGTGATGGCAAAGCCCGGGTGGCGCCGCACAGTACGCACGGCGAACCCCGTGTCCTGCCGAAACGCCTCGGCCCATCGCGGGCGACGGCGCTCGCGATGGAGCTGGCGAATCTTCAGCGCGCCGCCAAACGCCCGGAGCGCTGCGTCATGGGCCTTGTCTGGCGCCATACCCGCGCGCCGGTGTTCGTCTTCGGCGTGGGCCAGATGGACGGCGATCTCCTCGGCGAGATCGTCTTCCCGGGACGGGCGGCGGAAGAGCCTCACGGCTCGTTCTCCAGCAGGCGGTTGACAATCGCGACGGCGCGCGCCCAGCCGGCGATTTCAATCGCGAGCTGCTTGCGGCCGGCGCGCGTGATCGAGTAGAAGCGCGCGCGGCGGTTGTTCTCGCTCGTGCCCCAGTCGCCGGTGATCCATCGGTTCTGCTCGAGCCGGAGCAGGGCCGGATAGATGGTGCCCTGGTTGAGAGCGAACGCGCCGTCCGCGACCTGCTCGATCCGACGCGCGACGCCAAAGCCGTGGAGCGGCCCCATCGTCGCCAGCGTCTTGAGCACCATCAGATCGAGCGTGCCGTAGGGGACGTCTGCGTCAGGTGGTGCCACCGTTCTGGTCGCTCCTGTTGAAAGTCAACATGAGTATACACCGATCGCGACCGGCGCTCCGACCGTGGTCGTCTGAGGCGTATACTGGGAACGCGGACCCGTCATGAAGGACCTCACACTGACTCGGCGCGCGACCTACGAGGAGTACTGCCAGCTCCCGGACGACGGGAAGCGGTACGAGATTCTCGACGGAGAGATCTATGCGACGCCGTCCCTCTCGCCCAAGCACCAGTACGTGAGCAAGCGCCTCCAGCGGATCCTCGAAGACTACTTCGAGGAAGGCCTTGGCTGTCAGGTCTTCAACGCGCCGCTCGACGTGATCCTCTCGAACGAGGACGTCGTCCAGCCCGACCTGCTGGTGGTGGAGCGCACGCAGATCTCGGGGCGCGGCATCGAGGGCGCGCCAATCGTGCTGGTGGAGATTCTCTCGCCGTCGCGTCCCGCCTACGACCGCCTCACGAAAGCGCGCCGCTACAGGGTCCTGGGCGTGACGCACTACTGGATCGTGGACCCCGACGCGCGATCGATCGAATGCTTCCGCCTCGAGGGTGAGGCGTACCGCCTTCAGGCTTCCGCCTCGGGTCACGAGGAGCTGCACGTGCCCGGATTCGAGGGGCTGACGATCGCGCTCGCGGGGCTCTGGCTCGACACCTAGCGAGGCTCCGCCTGAGACCGTCGAGCATGTCAAGGTGTCGCTTCGCGCCATCGCCAGGAAAGTCGAGGACGTTCGTCGGGTGCTCGACGGAATCCCGCGCACCGAGCAACGCGACCGATACCGAATCGTGACCTTCCGGGCGGATGTCACGATGAAGTGTCCAGGGAGCATGAACGGCCTGAAAGCATTACCGGACGTCGTGGCGATGGACATGTGTCAAGCCCTCGCTGACCCGTGGCCAGGGTGAGCCGCGTGTCGAACGCTGTGTGCTAATGTGAGCCCGCTCAGCCGCCCTGCTGGGACTCAGGCCCTGCGGGCGGCGGATGTGGCTCACCGTGTCTCTCATCACCGGAACGCGCATCGGCCCGTACGAGATCACCGCCCTGCTCGGCACGGGCGGCATGGGGGAGGTGTATCGCGCCCGGGACACCAAGCTCGATCGCGACGTGGCACTGAAGGTGCTCCCCGATCTCTTCGCGTCCGACCCGGACCGGCTCGCGCGGTTCGAGCGTGAGGCGAAGACGCTCGCCTCGCTCAATCATCCGAACATCGCGCAGATTCACGGCCTGGAGGAAACCGCGACGACAGGCGCGGAGCAGTCGGGGGGACGCGCGCTCGTGATGGAGCTGGTGGAAGGGCCGACGCTCGCCGACCGCATCGGCCAGGGCGCCATCCCGCTGGACGAGGCGCTTGCCATCGCGAAGCAGATGGTCGAGGCGCTCGAAGCCGCCCACGGGCAGGGGATTGTCCACCGCGATCTCAAGCCCGCCAATATCAAGATCACGCCGGGTGGCATCGTGAAATCGCTGGACTTCGGCCTGGCGAAAGCGATGGATTCGGCCTCCTCGCAGGGCGCTTCGGCGGGGCAAGCCCACGCGTCGATGTCCCCAACCATCACGACGCCGGCGCCCTTCGACTTGCGCTCAGGGCGGCCCGAGCAAGGTCGAGGGCCGCTGACGATGGGCGGGATGATTCTCGGGACGGCGGCCTACATGGCGCCGGAGCAGGCGCGCGGGCGCGCCGTGGACAAACGCGCCGACATCTGGGCGTTCGGCTGCGTGCTCTACGAAATGCTCACCGGCACGCGGCTGTTCGCCGGCGACGACCTCACCCTGCTGGTCGCCGCCATCGTCAAGGATCAGCCGGACCTGGCGCCCGCGCCGGCCGAGGTGCGCCGGCTGCTGCGCAAGTGTCTCGAGAAGGACCCGCGGCGCCGTTTGCGTGACATCGGCGATGCCTTCGAGCTGATCGAAGACTCGCAAGCGGCCCCCACCGCCGCGGCCTCGACGTCGGTGCCCGCGCGGCGGGCATGGCTGCCATGGGCGGTCGCGGCTCTTGCGACGATCGTCGCCGTGTCGGCGGTCGCGACGGGCGGGCGCTGGGGATCCACGCCGGAACCCGCGGTGGCCGCGCGGTTTCAGGTTCCGTGGCCCACCCGAGCCGAAGGTGTCCAGGCGTTCGCCAACAGATTCTTCGAGGTCTCGCCAAATGGCCGCTCCTTCGCAATTGTGGCGAACAGCGCGCTGTGGGTGCGCGGTCTCGGCGATCTCGAGCCCGTGCGTCTCGACCGTACGGACGGCGCGACCTACCCGTTCTGGTCGCCCGACAGCGAAGCCATCGGCTTTTTCGCCGACGGGGAGCTCAAGACGATCGCCCGAACCGGTGGCACCCTCCAGCGGGTCGCGGCCGCGCCGGCGGCCCGAGGCGGCGCGTGGGCCCCGGACGGCACGATCGTGTTCGCCGCGCAGGGCGGCGACCTCGGGCTCTCGCGCGTCTCGGCCGTTGGAGGCGCCCCAACGCCATCACGACCATCGAGAAGCCGCGAACGAGCAGCGCGCACCGATACCCGCAGTTCCTGCCCGATGGCCGGCGCTTCCTGTTCCTGTACCTCGACGGCGCGCCCACCGTCGGCGGCGTGTACGTCGGCTCGCTCGACGGTGCGGCTCCGGTCCGCGTGCTCGAAGGAAACGAGGCCGCGCTGTACGCCGCAGGCCCGGACGGTGCCGCGGGCCACCTCGTGTTCGTGCGCGACGACACGTTGATGGCCCAGCCGTTCGATCCAACGATCCTGCAGTTGTCGGGCGCCGCGTTCACCGTGGCCGATCGGGTCAGCATGGGGCAGAACACGGGCGGCGGGAGGTTCTCGGTCAGCGCGTCAGGTGTGCTGGCATACGGTCTTGTGTCCCCCAGGCCGCCGATGCGCTTTGCCTGGGTCGATCGCAGCGGGAACCGCGCCGCCGGGGTCGAAGTGATGGCGTTCCAGGCGGCGGTGGACAGCAGCGATCGGCGCCTGGCGCTGGCACGTATGGATCCGCTCGGCCGGTTGATTGACGTCTGGATTCAATCGGACCAGGACGGACTCCCGTCGAAGTTCACCTTCGGACCCCGGCCGGGCTGGAATTATCCCGTCTGGTCGCCGGCCGGCGATGCAGTGGCGTTCGTGACGAACAACAACCCGGGCGAGTCCGCGTATGAGATTCGGCGGAAGGGGATGGAGAGTCCGCATCGAGAGGATGTACTGTTCACCACGGACGACCTGGTCTATCTCTGGGACTGGTCTCCCGACGGGCGCGCCGTCGTGATCGGTCGCGCGCGCGAGCTGTGGCGTGTCCCGGTCGATGGACAGGGAGGCCCCAAGGCTCTGACCTCGTCCGCGTCGCTCGAGGAGGTGTATGCCCAGGTGTCGCCCAACGGCCGGTGGCTGGCCTACTCGGTGGAGGAGAACGGCCGGGAGCAGGTGTACGTGCAGGGTGTTCCCCCGGCCGGCGGCCGCTGGCTGGTCACGCCCGACGGCGGCTCCATGCCGCGCTGGCGGCGCGATGGGAAGGCGCTCTACTACCGGGGGCCCGACGCGCGACTCCGCATGGTGACCGTCATCGGGGCCGGCATCGGCGACGAGTCGAGCGGCTTCGAGCACCGGGGCGTCGAGGTCCTGCCCGTTTCGGTGGCTGCGCCGGGTAACGTCGCGGCGTTCGTGTACCATGTGTCGGCCGACGGCCAGCGCTTCCTGGTCGGGCGGCCCGTCGAGGCCGATCTGCAGCCGACGACGGTGGTTCTCAACTGGCAGGCAGGCGCGAAGCGGTAGCTGATTTCCTGGCCCCGCGCGAACGATGCAGACGTCGCTCGTGTGATAGGCTCGGGGCTTCGCACGAGCCCCGGAAGCGCGCACGGCTCTGCGAACAGTGGGGGAAGCCATGACAAGACACACAGTCCTGGGCAGTGTGGCGATTCTGGGCGCACTGTCGATTGGCCTCGCAGGCTACCAGGCGCCGGCCGGCCAGCCGACGGAGCGGGTCGTCGAGGTGGACAAGATCAAGGACAACCTCTTCGTGATGAAGGGCGGCGGGGGCAACAGCGGCGTCTTCATCGGCACCGACGGCGTCACCGTCGTGGATACCAAGAATCCTGGCTGGGGCCAGCCGCTGCTGGACCAGATCAAGAAGGTGACAGACAAGCCGATCGTGCGCATCATCAACACGCACACGCACGGCGACCACGTGAGCGGCAACGTCGAGTTCCCCGCCAACATCGAAATCGTCGTGCAGGAGACCACGCAGGCCAACATGAAGGCGATGCGCCCCGTCACGGGCCTCAAGCCGCCGCCGCCGGGCCCGAACATCTTCGAGCGCAACAACGGCCGCGGGCTGCCCACCCGGACCTTCAAGGACCGGATGACGATTGGCAAAGGCGCCGACCAGATCGACCTCCACTTCTTCGGCCCTGCGCACACGGGCGGCGACGCGTTCGTCGTCTTCACGGCGCTCCGCACGCTGCACGCCGGCGACGCGTTCCACACGCGCGACCTGCCGATCATGGACAAGAACAATGGTGGCAGCGGGATCGCGTACTCCGGCACGCTGGCGAAAGCGGCGGGCGTGCCGAACGTGGACACGATCATCAACGGCCACAACGCGACGACGACGACGCCGGCGGACATGCGGACGCAGTCCGAGTTCATCGCCGAGTTCGTGAAGTTCGTCCAGGACGCCAAGAAGGCCGGGCGCACGGTGGACGACGTGGTCAACTCCTGGGCGACGCCGGCCAAGTACGTGAACTACGCCAAGCCCAACCCGGATCGCGTGCGCGCCGACGCGCAAGTGATTTGGGACGAGACGAAGTAGGCGCGCGAGACGCTGATCCTGAGGCTGCGCAGCGCCAGCCGCGCTAGACTGAGTGCATGGCGCTGCGCGCCGAGTATCAGCTGCCGCCGGACCCCGTTACCGAGCACTTCAAGAAGGACGTCGACCGTACGCTGCTGCGCGAGCACCTGAAGCTGACCCCGCAGCAGCGCCTGGAAAGGCTCGTCGCGTTCATGCGGTCGCTGGACGTCCTGCGCGCGGGACGCGGGAAGGGATGACACCCGACCTGCTCGGCCTCATCCGCGTGCTGTCAGGCGCCGGTGTCGACTACATCATCGTCGGGGGTGTCGCCGCCGGGTTGCATGGGGCCCTGCGCACGACGGTGGACCTCGACGTGGTGTATGCGAGACAACCCGACAACATCGCCCGCCTCGTCGCGGCCCTCGCGCCCCATCAGCCGTATTTGCGCGGCGCCCCGCCCGGGCTGCCCTTCCGCCTCGACCTCGAGACGATTCAGCGTGGGCTCAACTTCACGCTGACGACGAAGCTCGGGGATCTCGACCTGCTCGGCGAGGTGGCCGGTGGCGGCGGGTTCGACCAGCTCATCGCCTCGGCGGAACCCATCCAGCTCGAAGGCTTTCGGTGCTGGGTCGTCTCGTTGCCAACGCTGATCGCGTTGAAGCGCGCCGCGGGACGAGGCAAGGACCGCGAAGCGCTGGCCGAGCTCGAAGCGCTGCTGGAAGAACGGGACCGGCTGGATCGGACGTGA
>JBQTIE010000008.1:0-16110 GCA_052389315.1 Acidobacteriota bacterium | reverse complement strand
GGTCGTACAGGCGACGCTCGGGCTGCGCCGGGGTGTCAGGGACACCGATGCCAAGAAGCGCGAGGCGAGGAGCGCCGATCGACACCAGCAGCGCCGGCACAGACTCGACGCCGGCCTCGAGATCGGCGAGTCCCGCCGCGATGAGGTCGGCGCCAGGCAGACTCGCCCACGGCAAAGCCATCGCTGGATTATAAGAGCGAGGCTCCGCCTGACACCGTCGAGCATGTGCCGCTCCGGCTTCGCCTCGCTGGGGCAGTGTTGGCTGGCCCGTCCTCCTGCCGGGTGAGAACACTTGACTCGAGTGATTGGGGATCTGCTGAGTCAAGGTCTCTTGGGCCGCCGCGGGGGCTCCGCGCGACGGACCCCAGCGATCCGTGTGAGGTCAGGCCGAATCCCGGTGGACCGTGTCGGGCGAGAACGCGGGCAGGCAGACGGCAACGTATTCGGCGCCACCCGGCTCGGGGCTGCTGTAACGGACCCACTCGCCTGGTCTCGTCACCACCGCTTGACCTGCTCTCACATCGAGAACGCCGCCCTCGTACTCTACCCGCACGAGCCCCCGCAGCACGAGCGTGATCTCCTCGAACTCCGGCCGTTGACCCGGCTCGCGCCAGCCCTCGGGCGACACCATCTGCGCCACGCTCACGCCGGAATGGCCGGAGTTGACCCGTCCGGCGAACTCGGCGATTCGCTTGGGCTTGTTGCCTGCGGCTTGAACGATGGTGGGCTGACTGATGAGCATCGGCATGGGGCGTCATCTTTCTTCGGAGAGAAGCCGGCGCGTGACGCGCGGGTCCGACGCGACGCTCGTGCGGACTCCGCGCGTGGCGCGTCGGCTGCGCGTCACGGGCGTGAAAACGCACTCTCGATTTCCGCAAACGACACGCTCGCCGCGAGTGCGCTGAAGGTTCCCCGGTCGGCCATCTCGCGAGCGGCTCCGAGCAACCCGGTCCACGCCGCACGCGCCAGCGCGCCTCCGACGCTGATTCGGCGCACGCCCCGCGCGAGGCGTCTGGGTCGATCACCAGGGCTCTGGGCCTCCGATGCAATTGTCGGGTGTATTCGAAAGGGCCCCAAGAGGCAACTGGCTTTGGCCCGGCCTCCGGCCGGGCGAGAACACTTGACTCGTCACGACACGGCTTCGCCGGACTGACGCCGCTCGGACCGGCCGGCCAGGCGTGACGCCAGCCGGCGGAGCCGCTCGCCAACGCGCGGCGATGTGGCTTGCCGCCTCATGGGTCCGTGATCCTGGTCGTGAATGATCGCGTGCGCGATCTCGATGCACCGATCGCAGATGTACACGCCCGCGCCGGCAACCAGCTTGCCCACCTGGTGCTCGGATCGTTTGCAGAACGTGCAGTTCAACACGTGGCCGTCCATCGCGGAACTCCCTTCCAGTCGCGGCTCGCTTTTCACGCCTCGCTCGCCCCCCCGGTCACCCTTCTGGCTGCGGGCGAAGCGGGACCCTCACTTGAGGCCGACCACCATCGCATCGGGTCCGACCAGCGGTTCGACCCGCGTGGACGAAAACCCTGCGTCTTTCATCCATGCCGAGCAGTCGGCCCCCGTGTAGTCGAACCCCCCAGGGGTCTCGATGAGCATGTTCAGGCTCATCATCAACCCGAACGCCTTCTTCGATCGCTCGTCGTCGATGAGGGCCTCGTACACGATGAAGGCGCCACCAGCCGGCAGCGCGTCGAACGCCTTGCGGATGAGCATCTGCTTGGTGGGCAGATCCCAGTCGTGGAGGATGTGCCCCATGAGGACGACATCGGCTTTGGGAAGTTCATCGGTGAAGAAATCGCCAGCGGTGAACGTCAGACGATCGGCGAGGCCGGCTTTGGCGACGTACTTGTCGAAGATCGGACCGGCCGGCGGCAGGTCGAACCCGAGGCCCGTCACGTGCGGGTTGGCGATCGCGATCTGGGTCGCGAGGTCGCCCTGCGCGGTGCCGACGTCAACGAAGCTGCGATAGTCCTTCCACGGAAACCCGCGCGCGATGGCGATGTTGGCGCCGCGACTGAGGCCCGACATGGCCGAGAGAAACTGCTCGAGCCGGGCGGGATCCTCGTAGAGCACCTCGAAGAAGCCTGGTCCGCCGGATTTGATTTCGTTTTGTGGCTGGCCGGTGCGCAGGGCTTCCGTGAGGCCGCCCCAGAACCCGTACAGGCGAGCGTTGGCCATCTCCAGTATGCCGCCGATGTATGAGGGCTTGCCTCGATCGAGAAACAGATCGGTCTCGGCCGTGTTGGCGTACCGATCTCCGTCGCGCCGGAGAAACCCCAGAGCCACGAGGGTGTCCAGGAAGTCACGCGCCGATCGAGCGTGCAGACGCAGTCGGGCGGACAGCGCGTCGAAGGTTTGCGCACCTGGCGCCAGCTCCGTGAAGAGGCCCATCTCGATGGCGCTCAACAGCGTCTTCGACGGCCAGAACGCGAGGCCGGTCTTCATGATGTGGTCGGGGTTCAGCGCTTGTGTCATTCCACCTCCAGTTGAGCTCTACCGTAACTGCGCCCGCTTCCCGGGTGCGCGCGGTGTCGTCCACGAGGCCGCCGACCGATCGGCGGCCGCGTGCAGCTCATCGACGGCGGCACGATTGGCCGCCAGAACGGCATCGACGGCGCTCATGCCCATCTCCGCTTCCCGCGGCGCCTTTGAACATATCACTGCTCCTTCGTGCCGCGGGCGTATGAGAATGAATGCGTGAGCGACACGCTGCTCCCCGACACCCTTGCCGTCGCTCGTCTCGTCCGGCAGCACGGCGGGCGTGCGCTGGTCGTGGGCGGCTTCGTCCGCGACCGTTGGCTTGGTCGCCCGTCGAAGGATCTCGATATCGAGGTGTTCGGAATCGACGAGGCGCTTCTGCCCGGCCTGCTCGCGCGACTGGGGCGAGTCGAATCCGTGGGGCAGGCATTTGCCGTCTACAAGCTCGGCGCCATCGACGTCGCGCTCCCGCGGCGCGAATCGAAGACGGCGCGCGGGCATCAGGGGTTCACCGTCACGGGAGACCCCACGATGACGCCCGCCGAAGCCGCGGAGCGTCGAGACTTCACCGTCAACGCCATTTCATGGGATCCGTTGACTGACGAGTACCTGGACCCGGTGGGGGGACGCGCGGATCTCGACCGACGAGTGTTGCGTGTCGTGAACCCGCGCACGTTCGCCGATGATTCGTTGAGGGTGCTCCGCGCCGTGCAGATGGCCGCTCGCTTCGACCTCACGGCCACTGAGGACACCAGGGCGCTGTGCCGATCGATTCCGCTCGACGACCTGCCTGCCGAGCGCGTGTGGGGCGAGTTCGAGAAACTGCTCCTCGCGGCTCCGCGGCCGTCGATCGGATTCGCCCTTGCACGGGACATCGACGTCACGACGAAGCTCCTGCCTGAAATGCACGCGCTGATCGACTGTCCGCAGGAGCCGGAGTGGCATCCAGAAGGCGACGTCTGGATCCACACGCTCATGGTGATCGATCGCGCGCGCGAACTGAACGGCGACCTGGACCGCGGGCGGCTGGCGGCCCTCATGCTGGGCGCCGTGTGCCACGATCTCGGCAAACCAGCCACGACCGCCCTGATCGACGGGCGCATCCGGTCCCTCGGGCACGAAGAGGCCGGCGTCGCTCCGGCGACGTCACTGCTCGATCGGTTGAACGTGCACTCGATCAACGGCTTCGATGTCCGCACCCAGGTGCTCGGAATCACCGCACACCACCTGAAACCGGGGGCGTTCTTCAAGGTGCGCGACGATCTGTCGGACGCGGCGTTCCGCCGGCTCGCCCAGAAGGTGGATCTGGATCTCCTGGCCCGCGCCGCGAAGGCCGACTGCCTCGGACGGGCCGGGCAGTTCGACTGCAGCGGCATGGATTGGTTCCTCGCACGCGCGCGCACGCTCGGCGTGGAACACGAGCCGCCCGCGCCCATCCTCCTGGGCCGGCATCTGCTCGAGCTCGGTGTCGCGCCGGGGCCTGCCATGGGCGCCCTCCTCAAGGCCGTCTACGAGCGGCAGCTCGATGGATCCGTCTGCACGCTGGATCAAGCACGGGCTGAAGCCGTTCGCCAGTTGCGGAGCCGCACGCGGGTGTGAGTTGCGAGTTCTGAGTCTCGAGGTCGAGCTACCTGATGTACTCGGCGTACTTCGCCGGCTCGACGTTCCCGCCGCTGACGATGGCGACAACAGGTCCGGCCGAGGCGTCAATTCCGCCGAGGCCCAGCATCACGGCGGCCGTCGTCACCGACCCGCTCGGCTCGGCCACCAGGCGGGCGTGGTGGAACAGCCACTTGATGGCCCGCACCATGTCGGCGTCGTCCACCGTGACGACTGCGTCCACGAACGCGCGGACGTGTTCGAACGTCAGATCGCCTGGGCGGACCGTGATCAGGCCGTCCGCGATGCTCGACACCGTCTCGAGCGTGACGGGGTGTCCGGCCTTGAGCGACGCCGACATCTTCGCCGCACCGGAGGGCTCGACGCCGACCACGCGCACCTGAGGCGCGCGCTGTTTGATGGCGGCCGATACGCCGGCGCTCAGGCCGCCGCCACCGACCTCGACGACGACCGTAGCCACCCCGGGGCACTGATCGAGGATCTCCAGCCCCGTCGTACCCTGGCCCGCGATGATCATCGGATGGTCAAACGGCGGCACCATCGTCAATCCGCGCTCTGACGCGATCTCCTCCGCGCGAGCCTTTCGCTCGAGGGACGTCGTACCGGCAAAGGTGACCTCGGCGCCGTAACGGCGTGCGCCATCAACCTTGACCGTGGAGGCGGTGGTCGGCATCACGATCACGGCTGGGACGCCCAGCTCACGAGCCGCGAGCGCCACGGCCTGACCATGATTGCCGGAGGAATAGGTGATGAGCCCTCGCTCCAGGTCCTCTCGCGAGAGCCGGGCGGCCATGTTGTACGCGCCGCGGATCTTGAAGGCGCCCATCGGTTGCAGGTTCTCGCACTTGAGAAACAGCCGGCCCGACGACGCCGTCCCGAGGGCACCCGCCGGATCGGTGGCCGGCCACGGCACCTCGATCAGCGGGGTGAGGAGGGCGACGGGACGGATGCGGTCGGCCGCCGCTTCGATCTCGGCGAGGGTGGCGAGGTGCGGACTCATGCCCCCGCGTTCTGTCGCACGTTTGCGAACTGATCGCCGTCGTTGTAGCGCGGCAGTTCCGGCTGGGCCGCGACCTGCCACGCCAGCTGCGCCAGCAGCTTCAGGTCTTCCACGGCGCCCCTGAAGTCCCACGCCTCGTCGAACTCATCGCTCGGCTGGTGGTAGTCGGTGCTGTTGTAGGCCTCCTGCCGTTTCTTCAGCGCCGCGGCGTTGGGGCCAGTGAACTCGCGCGGTTCACTGATGGACAAGGCCGGGACCCCGGCCTTGGCCAGCGGGAAGTGATCGGACCGGAAGAAATAGCCACGTTCGGGATGCTGATCCTCGCCGAGGATCCGCCCCCTCTCCTTGGCGATCGCCCCGACCATCGGACCGAGGGTGGAGCGATCGGCGCCGAGCAGCACGACGTCATGGGTTGGCCCGAGATAGTTGATGCCGTCGATGTTGATGTTGGCCGCGACGGCGCTCATCGGGATCGGTGGATGCTGCGCGAAGTACTCTGCGCCGAGCAGCCCTGATTCCTCGGCCGTCGTGAAGACGAAGTAGAAGGAACGCGCGGGCCGCTGCTCCGCGCGTGCCATGGCCTGCGCAATCAGGAGCAGTCCGGCGCAGCCCGAGGCGTTGTCATAGGCTCCGTTGAAGATGCGATCGGCGTCCGGTTTGTCGCCAGCCTGTTGCTCGCGCACGCCGAAGTGATCGTAGTGCGACGTGAAGACGACACCCTGATTCGTGTTCGCCCCCTTGAGCACGCCGATCACGTTTGGCGACGTCTTGCGGGAGCTGCGCTGCTGCAGCGTGGCGGCAGCGCGAATCCCGAGCGGGACGGCCTTGAACCCCCGCGCCCTGGCTGCCGTTCGCAGTTGATCCAGATTGCGCCCGCTGCGCCTGACGAGGTCCGACGCCGCATCATTGGTCACCCAGGCCTTGATGCCAAGGGCCGGCACACCGGCCGCTGGCGGCAGCGCGTATTGCGTGCCCGTCCACGAGGACTGCACCACCTGCCAGGGATAGGTCGCCGATTCGTCCGTGTGAATCAACAGCGCGCCCGCGGCACCCTGCCGAGCCGCCTCTTCGAACTTGTACGTCCATCGGCCGTAGTAGGTCAGGGCCGGACCGCCGAACAGGGTCGGCTCGTCTGGGGGCGCCGGTGGATCGTTGACCATGATCACCACCCACTTGCCCTTCACGTCGATGCCGGCATAGTCGTTCCACTGCATCTCCGGCGCGACGATGCCGTGGCCGACGAATACGACGTCGCCCTGCACGTGGACGCGCGCCTGTTCGCTGCCAGAGAAGGCCACGATGTCCTGGCCGTACCGGTACGTCTGCCCCGGGACGCTGAGGGTGAACGTCCGGTCCACCACCGATTCCACGATGGGCACCTGCTGAAAGTACGTCCCGTCGGATCCGCCCGGCTCGATCCCCATGGCGGCGAGCTGGGTCGCGAGGTATTCCGCGGCCAGCGTGCCACCTCGCGTGGAGGGCGCTCGTCCCTCCATCAGGTCGTGCGACAGCATGCGCAAGTGCGCTCGCAACGAGGCTGTCTGGATCTCCGCTTCGGCCGGACCCGCAGCGGGTGCAGGTCGGTCGGTGGGTGCCTGTACGGAGGGGACACACGCCGCGAGCTGCGTGGCGAGGTACACGGCCGACCAGCGGGACACGATGGTGGTAGACATCTCGGTGAGCCTCCCCGCGTTACCTTCGACGAGCACGAAACTCTTCGAACAGCCGCGGCACGCTGCCGGTGACGCTGGACAAAGTCGGCGCCCAGCCCAGCGCCTTCGCGCGCGGGCTGCGCACGCGCTGGTCGAGCGCCAGCGCGTCGGCGTACGGCCCCAGTTTGCGCCTGGCCTCGGGCAGGGGCATGTGACGAATGTCCGGGCGCTGCGTCAAGTGGTCGGCGATGGCCTCGACGATCTCGTTCACTCGCTCCTCGGCATCGTCATTGGCGTGATAGATGCCGCGCGCGTCAGGCGCCTGGAGGAGCCGGACGTACAGGTCGCCGAGATCGCGGTCGTAGACCGTCGGCCAGCGATTCTTGCCGGGGCCGACGACCCGCATGACGCCGTTCAAGGCGTCTCGGACCAGATCCGACACGATTCCGCGGGTGCCGCCGTAGACGATGCCTGGCCGCACGACGATCGTGCGCACGCCGTTGTCGCCGGCATCGAGTACCCGTCGCTCGTGCGCCGGGCGCCAGGACACGTGCTCGGCCGGGGCCAGCGGCGCCGTTTCGTCGGCGGGCCGCGACGTGGCACCCAACACCCAGATGCCCGACGTATAGATGAACACGGGCGAAGCGCCCGTCTGTGCGGAGCGGGCGTTGAGCGCGGCGATGAAGGCCGCGATGGCGTCGCGATCCTTGTCGACACCACGGGGCGAGTCCTCGAACGCCGTGTGCACGACGGCATCGCACGACTCGAGGGCACCCTCGTACGAGGCGGGCGTGCCGAGCTCGCCGACAATCGCCGAGGCCCCGCGCGCCGTCACCTGCGCGGCTTTTTCCGGGTCGCGGACCAGGGCCATCAGTGGGTGTCCGGCGCGGAGTATCGCGTCGAGCACGGCCGATCCGAGGTACCCCGTGGCGCCCGTTAGAAAGACCCGCATCGTTCCACCCACACGTCGAACAAGCCTCTCATTGTAGTCGAGCGCCGCCGCCGGCTCAGATGTCCCACACGCGACCGTTCTCGAAGAACGTGATGAGGCCGTCCTCGCTCACCTTCAAGACCGGCCCGTGTCGGCTGGCGGCCAGCGCGGCCGTGGAGCGGGCCCCCTCTGTCGTCCCGTCAGACGCCGACATGGCGGCCTGCGGATGTCGCAGGATGCTTCCCACCGCCAGCAGTTGCCCGCCCAACTCGGTCACCACCGCGCCGTCGAGGGTGGCCAGCGACTCCAGGACGCTCGCGTCGAGCGCGGTCACCTTGCGTCCGGCGAGGATGTGAAACAGCGAACGCCGTGACTGCGCCTCGACGGCAGGCCCGACCAGCTCGATGTCGAGGCGGTCCTGGTGGCCGACGAGCTCCTGGAGCGATTCGAGCGGCCGTCGCAACACCACGAACAACGCCCCCGCGCGCGCATCCGACAGGTCGAGCGCGGTCTGAAACAGCCGTCGCGCCAAGGCGGGCCGCCCGACCGCCGCCTCCCAAATCGCGTACTTCGCTTCCAGGTCGAGCAGGTGCCAGTCGGCGTGACGGAAGGCGAAGAGCTGGGTTCCCTCGGCGAACACCTTGATCTCGCGGCTTGGGCTGAGCACGAGGCACACGTGTCGCCCCGTTCCGGTCGCGGCCGCGTGCGCGGCATACGCGCGCGAGCACGGCACGCCGGCGTCGCTGTGACCCACTCGCGCCACCCATCGCGACAGATCGACAATGTCGAGCACGCGGCCGTCGCGGGCCACCAGGAACACGGTGCGCAGCCCATCCGCGAGCCGAAAAAAGCTCTTGATCGACGTGAGCGCTCCCGTGTACTGCGGCCAGTCCCGCTCGGTCCGTGGGAAGGTCTCGACCGGATCGGTGTCGCTGTCGAGCAGCACGACGCCCGTCGAAATCGGCTGGTTCTCGTAGCTCGAGAGCGCTGCCACCCGCAGCATTTCGACCACGTCCGCGACGCGGTCTGAACGCCCACCGCCTTCACGCGGCGAATAGGGCGGGCCGTCGACGAACGCCCCGACATACCGATCCTCGATCGCGCCGCGGAACAGCCCGGCGCGTTCCACCATCAGCTGCGGAGAAAGGATCGCGTGAAACCGCGATTCGAGGACATGGCCGATGGCGCGCGCAAACCGAACCTCGTGCGGTGTGAACGGCCGGTCGTCCGGCACCCGCAGCACGTACCGGTTGCCGAACCAACGGACCGCCAGCACCGCCGGATCCGTGGTCACGTCGATGCTCAACCGCCCGCTGGACGAGGGTGACGGCTCAGGAATCGCCTCGAGCGTGGCTCGTTCGAAGAACCGACTCAACGCCCGCTGGAGGAACGTGTCGTAGTGTGCGCCGACGACAAAGGCCGGTGGAAGATGCGACGCCAAGGGTCTAGATCATAGTGCACGCTCACGACCGGGCTTGAATCATGTTAGCGTGCAGGACGCTGCCGCCTCAGATTCGGAGACATGCCCCGCGCAACGCTCATCGACCTCTTTGACGACCTCGAAGCACACCGGGGCGACTTCCTCGTGTATGACGACGGGTACCGGGTCCGGCGACATTCGTACGCCGAGGTCACGAGGGCCGCACGAGCCTTCGCGGCTCGCCTTCAGTCGTCTGGCGTGGCGCCGCGCGACAAGGTCATCCTGTGGGGCGAGAACTGTCCCGAGTGGGTCGCCTGTTATTGGGGATGCGTCATCGCCGGCGTCGTCGTGGTGCCCATCGATTACCGGTCGTCGGCCGAGTTCCTCGTCAAGGTCGCCGAGATCGTCCGGGCACGCGTGGTCGTCGCGGGCAGAGACGCCGCCTTTGGCTCGCTCACGCCGGGCGCGCTGTCAGCGGCGGTGTGGCGCATGGACGAGCTCGACTGGGCATCCGATGCGCCTCGTCCGACCGTCAAGGTCGAGCGGCACGACATCGCCCAGATCGTCTTCACCTCGGGCGCCACGGCAGAACCGAAGGGCGTCGTCATCCGCCACGGCAACATCATGGCCAACGTGGAGCCGGTGGCACGGGAAGTACGCAAGTACAAGAAGTTCGCGAGACCTTTCCTTCCCCTGCGGTTCCTCAATCTGCTGCCGCTCAGTCACATGTTCGGCCAGTCCATGGCCACCAATATCCCGCCCATGGTCGACGGGACCGTCGTGTTCCTTCACAGCTACAACCCGCACGACATCGTCCGGATCGTCCGCTCCTGGCGAATCTCGGTCATTGTCTGCGTGCCGAAGCTGCTCGACGTTCTCGCGGATCACGCGGTCAGGATCGACCCGGCGGCCAGGACGATCCCGACCACACGGCTGTCAATTCCCGGGCGGTGGTGGAAGTACCGGCGCATCCATCGCCTGTTCGGCCTCAAGTTCTGGGCGTTTGTCGTCGGGGCCGCGCCGCTGCCGCCCGCCCTCGAGGAGTTTTGGAAGCGGCTCGGCTTCGTGGTGATTCAAGGCTACGGCCTGACTGAGACCGCCCCGATCGTCACGCTCAACCATCCATTCAAGACGACCAGCGGATCGGTCGGAACGCCCATCGCCGGCGTGGAAGTGCGCATCGCGGAGGACGGCGAGATCCTCGTGCGCGGGGAGAACGTGACCACCGGGTACTACCGGCCGGATGCCGACGGCACCACGGCGGCCGCCGACGTGGCGGCACACAGGCCCGCGGGCGAGGGGCAGACACGCACCCTGGACGCGGAGGGGTGGCTCCACACCGGTGACATCGGCGAGATCGACAGCGCCGGCCGCGTCTTCATCAAGGGCCGGAAGAAAGAAATGATCGTGACGCCCGAAGGGCTGAACGTCTTTCCAGACGACGTGGAGCGGGTGGTCGAAGCGCAGCCCGGCGTCGTGGAATGCGCCGTGGTCGGCCACACCGTCGACGGTCGTGAGCGCGTGCATGCCGTGCTCGTGCTCGCACCGGGGTCTGACGGCGAGACGATCGTCCGCGAGGCCAACCGGACCTTGCTGGAGCACCAGCGTGTGCGCGGATTCTCCACGTGGAGTGAGACGCCCTTGCCCCGCACGGAAGGCACCAGGAAGCTCAAGCGGCACCTGATTCGCGCGTGGGTCGATACCGGGGCGCCACCCACGGTGCCCTCGAGCGGAGAGGATCCCATCGCGGCCATCGTCGCCAGGTTTTCGGCCGGCCGGTCGGTCGCAGGCGAGACGTCGCTGGCGGATCTCGGACTGAGCTCGCTCGAACGAGTCGAGTTGATGGTGGCGCTCGAGGACCGGCTGCAGACGCGCGTCGATGAATCGCTGTTCGCGGCGGCCAGAACGATCGACGACGTGCGGGCGCTCGTCGCGCAGGCGCCGCAGCAGGCGGCCGTGCTCGATCCGGTGGAGTTTCCACGGTGGAACCGCCACTGGACAGTCGCCGTCGTACGACGGCTCAGCCTGGCCACATGGATCCTTCCGCTGGCGCGCGTGTTTGCCTGGATTCACGTCGACGGGCGCGACCATCTGCGAAAACTCGAGGGGCCGGTGGTTTTCGCCGCCAACCATCAAAGCCATTTCGACGTGCCGGTCATCCTTGCCGCGATGCCGGGCCGAGTACGAAAGTCCGTGGCACCGGCCATGGCCAAAGAATTTTTCGCGGCGCACTTCTTTCCCGAGGGGCACCCGTGGCGTCGCGTGCTCAGCAATCGCGTGAACTATTACCTCGCGGCGTTCTTCTTCAACGCCTTCCCGCTGCCTCAACGGGAAGCGGGCGCGCGGCAGACGCTGCGCTACATCGGCGACGTCACGAGCCAGGGATGCTCCGTCCTGATCTTCCCCGAGGGCGCACGGGCAGAACGCGGCGAGATGAGGGCCTTTCGCGGCGGGATCGGCATGATTGCGTCACGCCTGAACCTGCCGGTCGTGCCCGTGCGCATCGACGGCGTTCATCGCATCCTGCCGGTGAAAGGGACGACCGTTCGTCCCGCTCGGGTCACGGTTCGCTTTGGCGCACCGCTCCAGCTGAAGGGCGACGACTACGCCGCGCTTGCGCAACAGGTCGAAGCCGCCGTCCGGGCGCTGTAACCGGCACGAGCGCACGAGACTGCACGGGACGCCGGCGCCTGCGCCGCGCACATGTCGAAATGTGGCATACTGGTTGCTTAACGAATGAGCAAGGACGATCTCATCGACATTCAAGGCACGGTGGTCGCTGTGCACAGCGGCGGCTTGTACCGTGTCCAGGTGGACGCCGGCCACGAGGTCCTGGCGCAGCTGAGCGGCCGGATGCGGCGTTTTCGCATCAAGGTCGTTCCGGGCGACCGCGTGACGGTTGGCATCTCCCCCTACGATCCCCAGCGCGGGATCATCACGTTTCGCGCCCGGTAAGCCCAGCATTGCCACCCTCAGTGCCTGCTTCCGCCCGCGCCGCCCGCCGGGGCCGTCCCGGTCTGCGCCGGGGCCCTTCGCGCTCGCGCCGCTCGTCTGCCGTGCATGCCCCGGCGGCCGTGGAAACCACCGTACTCGCCCCCGACATCCCGTGGGAGTCCATCGATGCGGAGGCAACTCCGACAGCCTTCACGTCGCTCCACCTGCATCCTCTGCTGATGCACGGCGTGCGCGACCTGGGATTCGTGGACACACGACCCGTGCAAGGGGCGGTCATCCCCCTGGCCCTGGAGGGGCGCGACGTCGTGGCGTGCGCCGAGACGGGGACTGGCAAGACCCTGGCGTTTGCGCTCCCCATCCTGCAACAGCTGCTCACCGAACAGCCGCACTACGGCGATCCGGCGCGAGAGGCCTACACCCGGGCGCTCATCCTGGCGCCGACCCGTGAGTTGGCCGTGCAGATCGAAGACGCGTTGGTCGGGCTGACCTATCACACGCCGGTCTCGACCGTTCCCGTGTTCGGAGGCGTGCCCATGGACCCGCAGGAACGGGCCCTGAAGGCCGGCGCCGACATCGTCGTTGCCACGCCCGGACGGTTGATGGATCACATGCGGCACGGCGCGACCGATTTCCTTCGTCTGCAGGTGCTCGTACTGGACGAAGCGGATCGGATGATGGACATGGGATTCTGGCCGGATGTGCAACGGATCATCGCCACCCTGCCGCCCGAGCGTCAGACGCTGCTGTTCTCGGCGACCATTCCGGGCGAGATCCTGTCGCTGGCGCGCGAAGTGCTGCGGATGCCCCGATACCTTCAGGTCGGGGCGAATCGCGGCGCCGCGCGGACCATCAAGCATTCGATCGAGCAGTTGGCGCGCGGCGAGAAACTGGACTGGCTGGCCCACTTCATTCGCCGCGACGCCGCCGGACCCGTCCTGGTGTTCGTGCGCACGAAGATCGGGGCTGACCGGGTGGCGCGCCAGTTGCAAGCCAAGCACATTCGGGCGGCGGCGTTGCACGCCGATCGGACGCAGCAGGAGCGGCTCAAGGCCGTCGAGGGGTTCAGAGCGGGAGCTCATCCCGTGCTCGTCGCGACCGACATCGCCGCCCGGGGCCTCGACATCGAGGGTATCGCGCACGTCGTGAACTTCGAGGTGCCTGATACCCCGGAAGCCTACGTGCATCGGGTGGGACGTACGGGGCGCGCGGGAGCGGAAGGACACGCCATTACGCTCATCGCGCCGGACGAACATCGCGCCTGGCAGGCACTGGAGAGACGCGTTGGCCTCAGGCTCGAGTGACGCGAACGGCCCGGAACCCGGCGGCGAAGCGGTCTCGCCGGCGAAAGCGCGCTTTCTGTCGTGCCGTTGGCGCAAGGCCGCCGAAGAAGGCGTGCCGGACCATTGCACCCACCGAGACGTGCTGCCCATCGCCGGGACGACCGGGTTCGTGCCGGAGTCGTGGTGCCCCGACTGCAGCTACTACAAAGCGCGCCGCACGCCGCGCAAGCGTCAGGACGAAGAGCCTTCGGATTCGTGGCGCTGGTGAGCTAGTCGGAGAACTCGCGCGCGAGCTCGACCCATTCGCCCTGAGGCGCCAGCGCCTGATAGGCGCGCCAATGTTCGCGCGCGTCGGCTGACCGCCCGGTTTTCTCCAGCGTCACGGCGAGATAGAAGTGCGCATCCGCGTATCCCGGGTTGATCGCGAGGGCTTCGCGATAGCAGGCCTCCGCCTCCCGGTAGAGGCCGTGATCGTGATGGATGTTCCCCAGATTGAAATGCGCTTCGAAATACGAGGCATCGAGGAGGATCGCCCGCTCGTAGAGAGCCTGCGCCTCGGCGAGCTCGTCGTGCGCGTAGCGGATGTTGGCGAGGTTGATGATTGCGGCGACGAGATCGGGGTCGTAGTCGAGTGCTCGTCGATACGCCTGCGCCGCTTCGTCCTGCCGCTCCGGGCTGCCATCGTCCAGCGTCGACCCGACCATGAACTGCTGCTCGCCCGGCGAGAGCGGTCGTCCAGGCACCATCCCTGACGAGGCGCTCCCTGAAGGCGAGCCGGGTGCCGCGACCGGGCTCCGCCGGTGGGCCGGCTCCCGCGGGGTAAGCGCGATGATGCGGGCCGGCTCGGCTTCTATACGAAAATCGAGCGTGAGCTGGCCGGATCGAGCGGCCTGCAAGTCTCGGAGAACGCGGCGAAACGACTGGCCCCGCTGGAGCTCCGCGTGGACCTGGCGGAGCACCGCGAGATCGTGGAATGTGTAAAACGTATCCGCGTTGCTGCGGAATGCGGGGCGAATGAAGCCCCATGTCTTCAGATACCGCACCTGGTCCTCGCGCAGCGAGGCGTACATGGCCAGGATGTCTCGCTGACCGTAGTGCGATTCGCGGCGGTTGGCCGCCGAGGGCAGGCCGACGAGACGGCAGAAGGCGTCCTCGCTGACAATGCCGATGCGCCCGGGCTGGTCCTGGTTCAGCTGCATCGCGCGGCGGAGCTTCTGCGTGCCCGCCGAAGTGTCCTGCTCCACTTGCGCGATGTCCGGCACGCCGTCGGGATAGGTCTCCTGGCCGAGCACGAGGAGCGAGGTCCGCTGGGTCACCTCGTCGTCGGTAGTCCCGCCGAGGTGCTCGGCGAGTGTGCGCGCCTCTTTTCGCCCAAGCGACCAGAGTTTTCCCGTGAAGACGACGGTCTGGCCGCGGAGCGGGTCGGGGGCCCGTGCGGCGGCGGGATCACCGGCACACTCAAGCGGCCGATCCGGCGGCGCATCGAAGGGCAGCTCGGACATCCGGTCGGGTTCAAGATGGAGCAGAACGGGCCCGATGTCAATTTACAATCACGGGCAACATGATCCTCGCAGGCGACATCGGCGGTACCAAGACGTTGCTCGGCATCTTCGACCCGCAGGGTGGACGACCGCTCCGGCGCAACGTCCGAGCCTACCCGACCAAACAGTACGGTGGCCTCGACGCCATCATCGACGAGTTCTTGACGGGCCACGAAGTGCGGCCCCCGGTCACCGCCGCCGCCTTCGGCGTGGCGGGCCCGGTCATTCACCAGGTGGCCACAATGACCAACGTGTCGTGGCGCGTTGACGGGGCCGCCGTGGCGCGCCACCTGGGCAACGTGCCCGTGCGTCTGCTCAACGATCTCGAGGCCATGGCTCACGGACTGCTCGTGCTCGAGCCGGCGGAGCTCAAGACGCTCCAGGTCGGCGTCGCACGCCGCGGCGGCAACGTGGCCTTGATCGCCGCCGGCACCGGTCTGGGCCAGGCGTTGCTGCACGAGTTCGAGGGCCGCTATCACGCCGTCGCCAGCGAAGGCGGCCATGCGGACTTCGCGGCGCGTACGGACCGGGAGCTCGAGCTCGTACGAATGCTCAGGGCTCGCTTCGGACGTGCCGAGCAGGAGCACGTGCTCTCGGGTCCCGGCCTGCTGAACCTCGCCGTCTTCTCGCACGCCGGTGGCCGCTGCGAGGCCGCGGCCGACGGGAGAGGGCCCACGCAAGCAGCCGATGTGTCGGTCGCTGCGCTCGAAGGCCGGTGTCCGCGCTGTGTGGAAGCGCTCGAGATGTTCGTGAGCGCCTACGGAGCGGTGGCCGCCAATCTCGCGCTCACGGCGGTCAGCACGGGCGGGGTATACATCGGGGGCGGCATCGCACCGAAAATCCTGCCTGCCTTCGACACCCCGCACTTCATCCAGGCGTTCGTCGACAAGGGTCCGATGCGCCCGCTGCTCGAGACGATGCCGGTCCACGTCATCCTCAACCCCGAGTGTGCCCTCCTCGGCGCCGCGGTGGCCGCCGGCACGACGACCGCGTAGGAGTCTTGACGCCCCGACTGTTGACACGATGAGTCCCGCGTCGTGGGCCGCTGCGTGAATCACGTTTTCTCCCCCGGCCGGAGGCCGGGACACCAGCGAAGCTGTGCCTGAGACCAAACTGTGGCATCTGTGCCGCGTTTGGTCCCCGTGGGGTCGTCGCTGGCGACGGTGGAGGCCTCAAACCGACGAGCAGCCTCGCTGGTGCCCTCGTTGTCGTCTTGGCCCCGCTCCG
>JBQTIE010000007.1:0-11382 GCA_052389315.1 Acidobacteriota bacterium | reverse complement strand
TGGTGGGCCGAGTACGGCATTCGGGCCCAGTCGGAGGTCACGCGCGTGGCCCGCACGCTCCTGGACTCGCCGGTGCTGATCGCGCAGGACCTGCTGTCGCTCGACGCCCTCGCCGTCCAGCGCATTGCCTGGGGGCTCAACCTCACCCGCGACCGGGACCGGCTGGGGCTGACCTTTGCGCTCGAAAACCTGACGAATCGCTATTATCGCGAGCACTTCCAGTTCGCGCCTGCGCGTGGGCGCAGCTTCACGGTCGGCATCAGCGCCGGAGCGTTTTGAGTTCACCACTCACACACCACTGCCGAGGAGGCACTGATGGGCCCGTCATTCGTGCATTACATTCCCATCGTCACGACCATCCTGACGGTGCCGTTCGCCCTGGAGATCTGGCGGCGCTACCGCCTGTTCCCTGAGCGCCTCCACCTGGCGTGGTGGTCGGCGGGCGTCGTCACCTACGGTGTGGGCACGCTCACCGAGTCCCTGACCACGCTGCTCGGCTGGACCGAGCCGGTGTTTCGGGCGTGGTACATCTCGGGCGCGCTGCTCGGTGGGGCGCCGCTGGCTCAGGGCACCGTCTATCTCATGCTCTCCCGGCGCACGGCGAACCGGCTGACCGCGGTGCTCGTCACCTTCATCACGATTGCGGCCATCTGCGTGCTGCTCTCGCCCATTCAATACGAGCTGGTCGAAGCCCATCGCCCTACGGGCCGCGTCCTCACGTGGAGCTGGGTCCGGCTCTTCAGCCCGTTCGTCAACCTGTACGCGGTCGTGTTTCTGATCGGCGGCGCGATCCTGTCGGCGATTCGGTACACCGGCAATCCAGCGACGCGTCACCGTGTGGTGGCCAACGTGCTGATTGCCGTGGGCGCCATCCTGCCCGGCGTCGGGGGGACAGCCACCCGCTTCGGGTACACGGAGGTGCTGTACGTCACCGAGATCGTCGGACTCGTGCTGATCTGGGCCGGGTATCGGATGAGCGTCAGGCCATTGGCCTCGGCGGTCAGCACCCCCGCTGCGGCCCGCGCGTGAGCCGGCGGCACATAATGACACCCGCATGATCGATTCGGACGACCCAGACGCCATGCGCGCGTTCATCGAGGGCGCGGAACAGTATTTCCGCGACCTCGACAGGCCGCAGGTGCTGTTTGACAAGCCCTACTACCCGGCCAAAACGGCTGGCTACAACGTCGCGCGTCTCGGGTACTTGCTGGCGCACCTGAAGCACGGCCCGCGCCACACCGTCCTCGACTTCGGTGCCGGTATGGGATGGCTCTCGATCGTGCTGGCGCGCAGCGGGTGCCGCGTGATCGCGCTGGACGTCTCGCCGACGGCGACGCGGCTCGCCGAAGAGGCCGTGCGCGACGCGAACCTGCCGGCGAGCCAGCCTCGGCCAACCTTCCTGACCTACGACGGCTTTCGCTTCCCCCTCGACGACAACTCGGTCGACCGCGTCGCGTGCTACGACGCGCTGCACCACGTGCCGAACAAGAAGACGGTCCTCGGGGAGATCTTCCGCGTGCTGCGACCGGGCGGGCGCGCCTGTTTTGTCGAGCCGGGTCCCGGCCACTCGGCCTCGGACGAAGCCGTGCACGACTCCGACAGGTGGGGGGTACTCGAGGACGAGATCGACGCCGGCGTGCTCTCGGCCATGGCCAGTGACGCGGGGTTCGTGACAGCCAATATTGTCCCGCTCCTGGATCCTTCCGAGAACTGCATGGATCCTTCGCGCTTCCGTGAAGTGTGTCTCGGTGGGCGGGAGAGCGTCCTGGGCTGGAAGGGAAACGACGCGCTCCTCGTGTTCGTCAAGGGCGGCGTGGCGGACTCGCGCGCCCCGGACGAGCTGAAGGCCGCCATCGAGCTGCTCGAGATGGAGACGCTGGCTGCCCCACGGGCCGCCATCACCGCACGCCTGCGGGTGACCAACACGGGGAACACGCGGTGGCTGGCCCTGCCTCCAGCCACGGCCGGCGCCGCCCTGGACTACGCCGCGGCTTTTCTCGACAAGCACATCGTCTCCGGCGAGTTCCGCAACCTCGAGCCCGTGGGCCGCTACCGCCGCTGGGTCGAGGGCCAGGCCCTGGAGGGCCGGGTGACCCTTGGCGCCCAGTTGTGGGACCTGCGGTTCAACGCCGTGATCGATCACGACTACGCGCGCGGCTTCCTCTCCAGGGATCTCGACCCAGGCCAGCACGACGAGATCTCCGTGCGCATGCGCGCGCCCGCCGGCGCAGGCCTCTACGGCGTGAAGTTCGATCTCGTCGACGAGTACGTGACGTGGTTTGGATCAGACGGGTCGCCGGTCGAGCTCGAATACCTGAACGTCATGGGCGACACCACCGTCGCCGACAGCCGCATCCCCGGCCGACTCGATGCGCACCTTCGAGTGCTGGAGCACTCCGGCAAAGGGTCCCTTGTCGTTGCGATCGAGAATCGCGGCGACACGGTCTGGCTCCGCGGCCCGATGCGCCGCGGCGGGCACGTCCAGCTCGGCGTGCAGCGCCTGGACGCGGCAGGGACGGTCGCGCAGCGCGACTGGCTTCGCGTGCCGCTCCCTCGCACGGTGGCCCCTGGCGAGTCGGCGCGCCTGCGCGTCGACCTGGAGTCGAGCGGGCGCCCTACGCCGCCCGCCGTGCGGCTCGATCTGCTGTGCGAGATGCGGTACTGGTTCAGCGAGCACGGGTGTGTGCCGCTCGACGTGTCGCTGGCGGCGCGAACCTGATCGCGCGGTGAACGGAGCGGCATCGCGGGTGGATACATGTCCACATCCCGCCGCGCCAAGGGGTTCGCCGACCTCCGAAACGCCCAGCCGCCTGCCGCGTTGCAGCGCCATGCTCGGCTCGGGGTATCGGGCCTCGACCGCGCTCCTGCTCAGCGCGTGCCTGCCGCGTCCACCCGACGATGGATGCGACCGGTGCGCAGCCAGGCCACACGGCCGCTGTCGTTCCGCACGAACTCGCCGGCCGGCTCGCCGGCGTTCGGGCCCTCGAGCTGCAGCAGCCGATCTCTGGCATGGAACCCCACACGCTGCGGCGGGGGGGGAGGCAGGAGCTTGCCGTCAAGCCCTGGCATCTTCGGCGTCACCTGGAGCAACAGCGTGTCGCCGTCGCGGGTCACCGTCACATCCGCATACTGGCGCCGGTACGTGCCCAGGTACTCGTCGAGGGCGGCGGCCTCGACGCTCATCCGTGACAGCCGTGTCGGGGGAATGCCCAGATAGACGTCCATCGCCGCCCGGGCGACCTGCGTGTTCAACGTCCCGCCACGCATCGAGTTGGTGACCACGGCCAGCGCAAAACGACGCTCGGGGATCAGTCTCAGCAGCGAGAGCTGGCCATTCGTGCCGCCGCCGTGCTCCGCCGCCGCCAGACCGCCGAGCCTGCTCAGATGCCACGTCAGACCCATCGTGATGTCGGTGCCGGCCTTCGGCACGACGGTGGTGCGCATCGCCTGGATCGATGCCGCGGACAGCACGCGGAGGCCCGAACCGTTCGTGCCGTCGCCCATGTGAAACGCGGCATAGCGGAGCATCGAGGACACGTTGGTCGTGATGCCGCCGGCGGCATTGGCCGCGCGCGGAATGGGCCACGGGCCGATCACCGTCAGCACATTCTTCGGCGCGCCGTGCCCGACGACAAACCGCTTCGTCATGACATCGGCGGGAAAGAAGTACGCGGCGTCGAGGCCGAGCGGATCGAGCACCAGCTCCCGCAAGGCGTGTTCGAAGGGCTTTCCGGTCACGACCTCGATGATGCGGCCCGCGGCGTAGAATCCCGAGTTGTTGTACCCCCACATCTCTCCAACCTTCGCCGTCTGCTCGAGCGACGCCATGCGCTGGACGATTCGCTCGAGGGCGTCGTCTCCGCTCGAGGGGTCGTCGAAGAAGTCGCCCTCCCAGCCGCTCATGTGAGTCAGGGTGTCGCGGACCGTGGCGCGCGCCGACGCGTCAGCGTCCTTCACGCGAAAGGTCGGCACGTGTTTGCGGATCGGGTCGTCGAGCCTCAGCTTGCCTTGCTCGACGAGCCGCATGACGGCCGTGCCCGTGAACGTCTTGCTGATCGATCCAATCTGAAAGAGCGTGTCGGCGGTCACCGGCAACGGGTGGTCCACGTTGGTGACGCCAAACCCGCGGGTGTGGACCTGGCCGTCAGCCAGCACCCCGATCGCGACGCCAGGAACTCCGAGCGCGGTCATCTGTTCCTGGACGACCGCGGCGAGGCGATCGAAGCGGGCGTCTGGCGCAGTTGGCGCCGCCGGCGCCGGCCCCTGGGCGCGCAGGCCGGCCAGGGCCGCCGCCACGCACGTGGCCGCGGCGAGAGTCGTGAGACGACGCATACCTGGCAGGGCTCCACCTCCGACGGCCGAGAAGCGGCGGCGCGGCTCCGCCCCGCCAGGAGCAGTGTTGTCTTGCCCCGCTCCGCGGGGCGAGACGTCTTGAAAGGGCGGCCACGAAACTTGATTCAAGTGCATGAGTTCTGGCCTTTCAAGACGTCTATCCTCCTCGAGCCGCGCGCAGGACGTCTCTTGGACCGAGCGCACTGGGGTGACCTGGCCTGCCCGTCTTATTGGCGTGTCCGTGTCGGCGCGACGACGTAGTCCCAGCGCGTGCCTGCCTGCTCGACGAGCTTCGGCACATCGGCCTGGAGCAGGTAGCGCTCGGCGACCAGCGCGTCGGCGGCGCGCGGGATCGCGGTCAAATACGCGGCGCGGCTCGGGTAGCGCTCTGCGACGGACCGGCGTGGGTCCTGGCTGCGCTCGCGATCGGCTCGCGTTGGCGCCAGCGGGATGAACGACCCCTGCATGCTCGAGACGACCGTCGGTGGACCCGACCGCTCGTTGAAGAGGTTCCATCCGGTGTAGGTGGCGACCGGCACGGCCAACTCCGGTAATCGGATTCCGGCTACCTCGTTGCCGTCGGCATCGACCTGGGGCACGAGGATGGGGAACGCGCTCGCGATCTTCGGGGGCTCCTGGGTCACCACGCCCTTGCTGATGAAGTCCGGGCCATAGTCGGCGCGATAGGCCTTGTGGGGCGTCTTGGCGACGTTGACGGCGGGCAGCGCGGGGAACGCGAGCTTGTCGGGGGTGACCAGCGTGCCGTCGGCCACCCGCGGGTACGCGCTCGCGGGAGGCTCGGTCCCATCGTTGATCCAGCCGTGCATCGCCATCAGCAGCGCGCGCATCGACCACCGGTAGTCGAGCGGGTTGTTCATCTGCTGGCCGATCGTGCGCGTGGGTGGGAACGAGGCGACGCCGTGCTGCCCGGCCGCCAGCAGGTAGATGCGGACGTTGTCGGGGAGCGGTGCATCCGCACGGCCGTCCAGGGTCGTGTGAATCAGCGACGCGCTGCGCCCCCAGTACTCGTAGGAAGAGTTCGTGTAGAAGACCCGCGGGCGGACCTCCGGCCTCATCGCGTGCGTCTGCAGGCCGTCCTCGAGGCCGGTGTCGGGATCGCGCTGCGGCAGATCCGTGAACGGAAAGATATCGGTCGGATAGAAGAAATTGATGAACGGATGACCGTCGCGCGAGGGCTGCGCGAAGCGATGATTGAAGCTGCCGCGTCCGCCGCCCGCCACGTGCGGCATCACGCCGTCGAAGACCTTGCGCTGCGCCTCGTCTTCGTTGAAGCCGTAGTACAAGAACGTCCGAAGGAAGCGGCCGCTCTGCGAGATCCCGAACGCGATGCTGCGCTTGACGGCGCCTTGCGGCAGACCCAGCTCCGGCAGGGCCCCGTATTTCATCCGCGACACGGTATCGCGCACCGCGGCGGGCCCGACCCCGACGACGGGCGGATCCTGCGATCGATAGACGACCTCGTAGATCTTCTTCGGCTCGAAGCCGGCGGCCATCCGCACGCCCTTGCCGTCCTCGGCGAAGCGCCATTGATCACGCGGAACCACGCGGCGCACCCCTTCGACCGCGTCGCGCACCGTCAAGACCGTCGCGGGATCATTCGGATCCGACACGGCGTAGGCCGCGTGATTGCGGTCCGCAAGCGAAGCCTCCCTCGTCGTCTCGGTGACGACGAAGTCGCTGCGGACGAGACCCTGAATCGAGCGGCCGTCGGCGGCGCGCGCCACGGGCGGATAGACGCGCATCAGGCCCTCCCGCTGGGGAGGATCGAACTGCCAGCCCACCCAGAGGAGCGTGAAGCCGTGCTGCAGGAGAAACCCGTCGCCGAAATCGTTGGCAGCCCGAGGATCGAGGCCCCCTCCCCCTCGGTTGAAGAACCCGATCATGCCCTTGCCCCCACGATTGGAGACTTCGTAGAGCACCGTCCCGTTGCCGCGCGTCGGGTCCTTGGGCTTGATCAAGTAGAAGTCGGCGGAGAACTCGACGCGACCCGCGGTGTTCTTCGGCGCGAGATCGATGTCGGTGATGATCCGATTGGCCCGGTTGCGGGGATCCACGGCGAAGTACAGCGTGCCGGTCAGCGTCTCGTACGGGCCCGCGCTGCCGAACGCCTGGCCGGCGAGCAGATCAGCGCGGGACTTGACCTCGACGCGGACCACCTCGGCATGCAGCGGCGAGGCGAGGAGCAGGAGAGCCACCAAGGTTCGAATCATCATGTCATCGCCCCGTCGTTGAACCGAGCACCGGGAACCGAGGATCGAGCGCTGAGATCTGACCACTCAACACTCACAACTCGAACTCGAGTCTCAGAACGCAAAACGTCCCTAGTGTCCCACTAGCAGCTCACGCACCGGTTGTTGTTCTTCGCCCCCAGCTTGACCAGCAGCTCGATGGTCTCGGGGAAGGGCTGCACCCGCTGGACGGGGCCGTTTGCCATGTCGACGGTCGTCTGCCCGGTGCGGCTCACGGCTTTGGGGTCGGCCCCCTTGGACACGAGGTAGAGAATCAGCGTGTTGTCGCCGCGTGCCGCTGCGTGATGGACGGGGGTGTAGCCATGGTGATCGCGCGCGTTGACGTCGGCGCCGAGTTCTTCGACGAGGAACTTCACGGCCGGCAGCCAGCCCTCCGGCACGTGGCGATGGGAATTGCCGGCATAGCCGAGTCCCCAGCCGGCGCCGGAGGCGGCGTGAATGGGCGCGACCGCTGGGCCGAACATCGGAATCGGAGGCAGCCCCGACACGTCCGCAGCCGACGTATCGACGTCCTCGAAGCGTTCCGGCACCTTGGCCGTCGGGATGTGGCTGTCGGCGCCGTAGCGGAGCAGCAGTTTCATGGCGGGGATATCGAGCGCGTGCGCGGCGCGCCAGAACGGCGTGGCACCCGTACGATCGACGCCGAGCAGGTCGCGGTTGTACGTCGTGTACCACAGCGACTTGTTCAAGCGAACGTCCGGATCCGCCCCGGCCTTGAGCAGCGCTTCCGCCAGGTCGAGGTAATGGACCTGCTGCTGCATGTAGTCGGCAGGCTGCGGGTGACGCGACTTCGGGGCCCACTGCATGTTGAGCACCCCGTAGAGCGGCGTTGCCCCGGCATCGCTGGCCCGCGTGACGTCGGCACCTCGCGCGACCATCTGCATGGCGAGGTCGAAATGGCCGTTGATGGTCGCCATGAGCACCGGGCTCGTGCGATCGGCTGCGCTCACCTGGTTGAGGTCTGCGCCACCCTCCACCAGCGCGAGAGCGGTCTCGGCCAGCCCCTCACGCGCCGCCAGCAGCAGCGGCGTCAACCCCCCGTGCGTCCCGACCAGATCCGCATAGCCAAGCGGCTCCGGCTCTTCCTGGTTGTCAGCCCCGCGAACCGCGCGCGCCTGCGCAGCATACGCGGCTGGCTCGGGCGCAAAGCCGGCGGCGGCCGTCGCCGCAGCCCGCTCGCGTTGAATGGCTGCCACGCGCGCATTCCGCTCCCGGCTGGCGACTCCATCCGCGCGGTTTCGCGCGCTGACGTCGACCACGGTGCCGGTCAGGCGCGGGTCCGCGCCGCGGGCAAGCAGCGCCTTCACCACGTCGGTCCGTCCCGACGCGGCGGCGAACATCAGCGGCGTCTGGCCCCACTGAGGTTCGCGGACGTCGACCTCGGCCCCTCGATCGATCAGCAGCTCGACGGCGTCCCGTGCGCCCGACGCGGCCGCCAGATGCAGGGCCGTCGCCCCGGTGGTCGTCCTGGCCCGCACGTCGGCTCCGGCCTCGACGAGGAGGCGGACCACGGCGCCATGGCCTGCCTTGGCAGCGACATGAAGCGGCGTGTGCTGCCCAATCCGCGTGCCCGCCCCGACGGCGGCGCGCGCCGCGAGGAGCACCCCGGCCATCTCGCCGTCGCCGTGCGCCGCGGCCCAGTGCAGCGCGGTCATGCCGTCGCCGAGCGAGCCGTTCACGTCCGCGCCCTGCTGCAGCAGCAGCCGTATCGCCGAAAGGTCTCCACGTTGGGCAGCCTCGGCCACCCGCGCCTCACGCCCGCGAGAGGTGGAGGAATCGGCGCCGACCAGCGCGGTCATCGTCATGACGAACGCCGCGGCGAGTGTTCGATGTGTCGACATGGTTTTCAGTTCTGCGTGTTAGGTTGTGAGTTCGTCGTTCGCACCGTGAAAACGTCGTCCACTCTAGAGCGAGTACGGCCTCGTCGAGTCGCCGAACTGCTCGATGTCGTTCAACCCGATCATGCCCATCAAGCTCAGCATCACGTTGGCCATCGGCGTGCCGGCGGCCGCCCGATGGTGGACGTTGCCCCCCAGCTTGCCGTTGGCGCCGCCGAGGACGATGAACGGACAGCGCTTGTGATTGTGCACGTTGCCATCGCCCATCGGCGAGCCGTAGATGATCAGGCTCTTGTCGAGCAGCGTCGCGTCGGCCTCCTGAATCTCCTGGAGCTTGCTCAGGAAATACGGCAGGAGGCTCACGTGGTACCGGTTGATCTGCCCGAACTCGGTGATGTTCGACTGCCGGTTGCCGTGATGCGACGAGGGATGGAATCCCTTCGTCACGCCGCTCTCCGGATAGACCCGGCTCGACGCGTCGCGGCCCATCTTGAACGAGAAGACCCGGGTGATGTCGGTCTGGAAGGCCAGCGCCTGGAGATCGAACATCAGCTTCACGTGCTCGTCGAAGGAGTCGGGCACGCCGGCTGGGGCGCCTGGAAGCGCGCGTGCCTCGCCGCTGGTGTTGCGGGCCTCGACCTTCTGAATCCGCCGCTCGATCTCGCGCACGTTGTCGAGGTACTGCTCCATCCGTTTGCGGTCGCTCGCGTCCAAGCGGCGATTGAGGTCCGCCACCTGGCCCGTCACGTAGTCGAGCACGCTGGTCGTCGCCCGCCGCCGGGCCGCGCGCTCCTCCGGCGACCCGCCAGCGCCGAAGAGCTGGTCGAACGCCATCCGCGGATCCCGAATCATCGGCAACGGGTCGGTCGGCGACGCCCAGCTGATCATGTCGGTGTACACGCAGGAGTAGCCGTACGCGCACCCGCCCGCCTGATCGACGTTCTCGATGCACAGCTGCATCGACGGAATCGGGTTCTCCTGACCGAACCGCTGCGCGTAGATCTGGTCGAGCGAGACGCCGGCGCGCACATCCGAGCTCTCCGTCTGCTTGGGGTGCGCCTGCGTGAGGAACACCGCGCTCGATCGGAAATGATCGCCGCCGATCTCCATCGGGGCGAACGCTTCAGCGTTGCGCACATCCGTGTCGCTGACGATGGTCAGGTACCGGCGGAACGGTTCGAGGGGGCTGAGCGACGTGGGCGCGAGGTCGAAGGCGGTGCCCGTCTCAGCCGGCGACCACAGGTGCTGGCTCGCCCCCCACTCGCTGCTGCCCGCCGCGCCGTGCACCATCTCGATGCACACGAGCCGCGTGCGATCGAGCGCCGCCGCCCGGGCGGTCTTCGACCACAGCTGGCGGGCCGGCACCATCGCGTCGAGGAACGGCAACGCCACCGTCGCCCCCAGCCCTCGTAGGACGGTTCGGCGTGGAAGATGTCGGCCTGCGATGAACGCCATGTCGTGGTCTCCCCGAGAGATGGTCAGTCGTGAGTATCGAGCGTCAGTCCTGAGCGTCGAGCTATTGCCCGCCCGCGACGGTCGTGGCCGTCGCGCGGTCTGCACCTTTCATCCGGAACGCCGGGCTCTCTACGATGCCCAGCACGTACGACGACAACCGATGTTCAGCCCGCGCCGCGCCGCGGACGATGGCGCGCACGGTGGGCATGTCGGTCGGCTCGAGGCGACGGCCCAACGCGTAGGTCATCAGGTTCTCGGTAAAGGTTCTGAGCAGCACGTCGGTCCGCTTGAGCAGCGCCCGGCGCAGATCGACCGGTCCGGTGAGCGGCGTGCCGTCGTAGAGCGCGCTGGCGGCGTCGATCGGGCTGCCGTTGTCTCGAATGCGCCATGCGCCGGTGACGTCGAAATGTTCGAGGGCGACGCCTATCGGGTCGATCATGCGATGGCACGACGTGCAGGCCGGGTTGGCGCGGTGCTGTTCCAGCCGCTCACGCACCGTCCGCAGCCGCCCGTCCTCAGCCTCCGGCGTCTCGTCCAGGTCGGGCACGTCGGGCGGGGGTGGCGGCGGCGGCGTCCCGAGGAGCACCTCCATCACCCACTTGCCTCGAAGCACGGGCGAGGTCCGATCCGCGTGCGAGGTGAGCGTCAGCACGCTGCCGTGCCCGAAGATGCCGCGGCGTCGAGGGTCGGGATTCTGGACCTTGCGAAATGCGTCGCCGCGGACGTTCGGAATGCGATAGTGCCGCGCCAGCCGTTCGTCCACGAAGGTGTAGTCGGCGTCGTAGAGGTCGGTGACCGGACGATCCTCGCGCACCAGGTGCTGGAAGAAGAGTCGCGTCTCGCGCAGCATCGCCGCCTTGAGCTGATCGTCGTAGTCGGGATAGATGCGCACGTCCGGGTTGATCTTGTCGAGATCCTGCAGGCGGAGCCACTGGGCGGCAAACCGCGAGGACAGCACGTCGGACCGTCGATCCGCCAGCAGGCGCCTGACCTGCGCGGTCAACACCGCCGGCGACGACAGCCGCCCGGCCTCCGCGAGGCGAAGCAACTCGTCGTCCGGCCCCGTCGCCCACAGGAAGAACGACAGGCGCGAGGCCAGGTCGACATCGCTCAGCGCATAGCCAGCCGCCGCATCGGCGCCGGTGGGACGCTCCTCCAGGCGGAAGACGAATCGTGGGCTCGACAGGATGGCTTCGAGGGCCAGACGCACGCCCTCCTCGAAGCCTCCTTCCGCGGCCCCTTTCGCATAAAGGCCCATCAACGGGTTGAGATCGCGCTCGGTCAGCGTCCGCCGGAACGCCTGCGATCCGACGCGCGCGATGATCGAACGCGCGCACACGACCTGCTGCGCCGCAGCCGCGGGATGGCACGAGAAGATCGCGCGCCGGCTCGGCGTGTCGGACACGCCGGTAGCGTCGAAGGGGCCCGTGATCGCCAGGTCGCGCAGGTGAGGCAGCGTCGTGAACCCGTAGGCATCCGCGATGCTG
>JBQTIE010000006.1:0-44730 GCA_052389315.1 Acidobacteriota bacterium | reverse complement strand
CGAGAGTGCGGAGATCGCTCCTGCGACCGCGCGTCGGTGGTTGAACGTGAGATCCATGACATCCCCTTGCCTGGTGCATCGCTGCGGCCCTTCTAGCGGGCCGCCGCCGGCACCGCCCCAATGACCGATCGGAAGAAGAACGATTCCCAGAAGTTGCACTGCTGGTCGCGCAGATACGTGTTCACCCCGAGGCGATCGCCGAACGTGAAATACGCATCGGAGCGGGTCAGGTCCACCGGTCCCTGCGCGGGGTCCGGCCGGTAGGGTGGCCACTGCACCGGCGCACCTCGCGGGTTGGGATCGCCGGTCTCCATGAAGCGGCGCCAGTAGGTGCTCATGGCATCGAACACCACCAGATCTGCCGGCGTCAGCACGTGGTTCGACGGCGCGCCGAAGTTGTTGCCAAAAACCAGGGTGACATCGAGACCGTGGAACGCCCTGTCACGATTCACGGCGCCGACGATGTACTCGAACGCGTAGGCATAGACGGGCGCCCCGTCGTGATGCATCACACGGGCGACGCGCCGTGCCTCGCAGGCGAATTCGGCATCGGTGGTGAGTTGCGCCAGCGCATCCTTGGGTGTTGGGAAGCCCGACGCCGGATACAGACGCAGCACGGCATCTGCGTCCATGCCGAATTCGGTTCGCACGGCCCGCTCGTACTGGAGCGCATCCAGGCCGGCCGGAAAGCTCCGATCGACGTGCGTCCACCCATCGTCTCGCGTAGAGCCGATGATGATGGGAACCCGGCTGAAGCGGCCGCGTCTGAACAGCTCGCGGGGCTGGTCCGGAATCTCCAGGCCGTCGACGACGGGCCCCCAGACGACACGGCCGGGCTCCTGGCTGAACTGCTGAGGTCCTCCGGGCAACGTCGCCAACGGGAGTGCGGTCAGAACTTGATCCCGGCTCTTCGATCGCAGGCAAGTCAGGAGGCCAGCCCGATCGGTGCAGCCGAGTGCGGCGGCGAAGGCCTCGCCCTGCAGTGCGGCGACTTCGAGGGTCTCGGTGCGTGCCGTCGGGAATCCGCTGTGGAAGATAGCCCGGTGGACCAGGCCGCGGCTGGCAGGGGACACGAGGTGAAGGCCCGTACTGATGGCGCCGGCCGACCCGCCGGCCAGCGTGACGTTCCCCGCATCGCCTCCAAAGGCCGCGATGTGGTCCTGTACCCACTTGAGCGCCGCACGCTGATCGGCCAGTCCGTAATTGCCCGACGACGGGTAGCCCGGATCCTCCGAGGCCAAGGCGCTGTGCGCCAGCCAGCCGAAGGCGCCGAGCCGGTAGTTGGGGGCCACGACGATGACGCCTCGTTCCTCTGCGAATCGTCGGCCGTCGTTGGCGGCAAAGTTCGAAGACGCGCCAAGGAAAGCCCCGGCGTGGAGCCACACGAGGACTGGGACGCCGCGTCCGGGCATGGTGGTCGCCGGCGCCCAGATGTTGAGCATCAAGCAGTCCTCGCTGCCTGCCGGCGCATTGGCCAGGTTGATCTGGGCGCACGCCGGCCCCGCCACGGTGGCATTCAGCGTGCTCGGTGCCCAGGGCGCTCGAGGCTGGGGGGGCCGCCAACGGAGGTTGCCGACCGGCGGCGCAGCGTAGGGGATCGCGAGATAAGTACAGGTACCGCCGCGAAGCAGCCCTTGGACTGGTCCGCTGGCGGTGTTGACCAGGCAGGACGGGGCTTGCGCGTTCGCAGGCTGCGTCGCGGCCGCTGCCAGAAGAAACGCGCCGACGAGCGACACGGACAGTGTCGCGAGCAGGAACGGCCGCCGCGCGAAAGGCCACCGCTGCCGCATCGACGCCGGGAGATTGGGTGTGTTCATGGTTGATGCTCCGGACAACTGGTTCATCGCTTGTGACGGACAGAGACCATGAGATCGCACGGCCGAACAACGGGCAATTGGACGCACCCGTCTTTGCCCGCTAACGCCCCCGGCGCCGATTGCCGCCTCGCTCGACAAGGGCTAGACTTGGTGCCTCTCAACTCAAAGAGCGACAGTGGCCCAAGACACGCCGCCAACAGTCGAAGGCACGGACGCGGCCGTCCGAACCGGCAGGCTGGACTCCTGGAAGGAAATCGCCGCCCACCTCAGACGCGACGTGACGACCGTTCGCCGCTGGGAAAAACGCGAAGGATTGCCGGTCCACCGCCACCTCCACGAGCGGCGTGACTCGGTGTACTCCTACACGGCGGAGATCGACGAATGGTGGGAGGGCCGGCGAAACGGCCTGGCAGGAAATGGGGTGCTCGAGCAGGTGAAGTCGGGGAATGGCGCCGAACGCGCCGCCTCGACACTCGCGCACGGGGTGCGGCCTCCGCGCTTCGTCTCCCTCCCATGGGCATTGGCTGCGACATTCTTCGCGACGACGGTCATCCTCGCAGGGCTCTTCATCGTCCGCGATGCAGCCAACCCGGAAGGCGCGGCGCCCGAACTCCGCTTCGCCGTCTTTCCCCCGGAGGGAACGAGCTTTGGCAGCGTGAGTGTGTCCCCGGACGGCCGTCAGCTTGCGTTCACGGCCTTGCCCCTCTCGAGCACGGGCGGTCGGCCGCTGCTGTGGGTCCGGCCGCTTGATTCCCTGTCGGCCCAGGCTCTCCCGGAAACCGAGAATGCCGCCTTCCCGTTCTGGTCGCCGAATGGCGAGTCCCTCGGGTTTTTCGCCGACGGCAGACTCTGGACGATCGATCTTCGCGGTGGAAGCCCACGGGCTGTTGCCGATGCTCCCCGCGGACGCGGGGGGACCTGGAATCGCCAGGGAATCATCGTATTCGCGCCGGATCGAGAAGGCGTCCTCCATCGCGTGTCGGCGACAGGCGGCGCCTCCGCGCCGGTCAGCGCCCTGGCCGACGAGGAGAGAGGCCATGTGTGGCCGGAGTTCCTTCCCGACGGCGTGCACTTCATGTACCTCGCGGACACCCACCTTCCGAGCCTGGAACGGCATACGGTATTCGTCGGGTCGCTCGACGAGGTCGCGCGTCAGCCGCTCATGCCTCTTGTTGCGTCCAGCGTCACGCATGCGAACGGGTATCTCTTTTTCAGCCGTCGCCGCCAGCTGATGGCGCAACCCTTCGACCCATTCCGCTTCACGCTGGGGGATGAAGGGTTCACGCTGGTCGACCGGGTGCACGAGCAGCGCGGATTCGATCACAAGGCGGACTTTTCGGTCTCGGCCAGCGGCGTGTTCGCGTATCGCGGCATGCAGAGTCCGGCGACACGACTGGTCTGGCGCGATCGTGCGAACGCGCTTTCGCCCTTGGTCAGCGCGCCTGCCGAACACTATGAACCGGTGCTGTCGCCCGATGAGACCCGTGTAGCCATCGCCGTCTTCGATCCAACGCCCTCGAGTCGCTTCGGCTACGGAGTGGCGGGCGTGCGCTCCGACATCTGGATCGTCGATCGGGCGACTGGCTCCGCGTCGCCGTTCAGCTCGACCCCGTGGGCCGAGTGGGCACCGCTCTGGTCACCGGACAACCGCACGATCGTCTTTTCGTCCTATCGCACCGGGAAGCTCGAGCTCTACCAGAAGAGCGCCGTCGGGGAGGGGTTCGAGGAATTGCTGGTCCCTTCACAGGGCAGCCAGCCGGTGGCGCAGTCCTGGTCGCCGGATGGGAAGTTTCTCCTGTACTCGGCGTTCAATTCGACCACGCACTTGGATCTGTGGCTGCTCCCGATGTCCGGCGATCGCAAGCCCCGGCCGTTGCTGCAGACCGGGTTCAGCGAGCAGCAGGGCCAGATTTCGCCGGACGGCCGTTGGTTGGCCTATTCGTCCAACCAGTCCGGACACGAGGAAGTCTACGTGCGGAGCTTTCCGGACCTCGCGGGCCCGTGGCAGATCTCGACGAACGGAGGCGGCGATCCGCGATGGCGACGCGACGGGACGGAGCTGTACTACGTGGCCGAGGATCGGCAGCTCATGTCCGTTGAGGTGACGCTGGGTGCGCGGTTTGCCCACGGTCCTGCGGTGCCGCTGTTCGACACGGGCATGCCGCCGCATTGGTACGAGGCGAGAAACCTGTACGACGTCAGCCGTGACGGCCGGTTTCTCTTCATGAAGCCGGTCGAAGACGACCGCTCGCCGTGGACGGTCGTGGTCAACCCGGCCGAGGCCTCCTGGCCGAGGTGGCCGGCCGCGGCGCGTTGAGACAGGCGCCAGCCGGCCTGATGAGGCCCCGGGTGGCCTCGCCAGGCGGACAGGGTTCGCCCACGTGTTCGAGACGCCGCGACGGGCAGGCTCCCCGGCCGAGCCAATGCCGGCAAGCATCTCTTGGAAGGCGACGGCGCCAGGTTTCCGCCGCGGGGTCGTTCTGGGATACAATGTCTGTGTTTGCGCGCTGCATCTGGATTCCCGCAGGAAGCATGAATTGACGGCCATGCACTCGTTTGCACGGCCCGTCCGTTAGCGTTCCCACCGATCAGCTTCATCGCTCAGATTCGTGCGCCACTCTGGCGCTACACATAGTCACGTCGGCCTGACGCGCGGTCTCGGGAAACGCTCCAGGCAATTCAGGAGCACTCTCACATGCCGTTCTCGACCCTCGGGCTCTCGCCCTCTCTCTGTACTCCCCTCGCGCGCCTGGGCTACACGCAGCCCACGCCCGTACAAACTGCGGCGATCCCCATCGTCCTCGACGGCCGCGATCTCATGGCGCGCGCGCAGACGGGCACCGGCAAGACCGCCGCCTTCGGCTTGCCGATGATCGACCGCCTCCTGGCGAGCCGCCGACATCCGGCCCCTCGACCCGGTTCCGGGCAACCCATTCGACCCGGCCCGCGCATGCCGAGGGGTCTCGTGCTCGTGCCGACTCGCGAGCTCGCCGTGCAGGTGCACAAGGCGCTCCAGACCTATGGGCCGCAGCTGCGCGTCACGGCCATCTTCGGCGGGGTGGCCATGCGCCCGCAGGTGCTGGCGCTCCAGCGCGGCACGGACATCGTCGTCGCCACGCCAGGCCGGCTCATCGACCACCTGCAGCAGCGCACGATCGATCTGTCGCGGGTGGAGATGCTCACGCTCGATGAAGCCGATCGGATGCTCGACATGGGCTTCTTGCAACCGCTGCGGCGGGTGCTGGCGGCACTGCCGCGCGAGCGGCAGACGCTCCTTCTGTCGGCGACCCTCTCGGACGAGGTGATCAGGCTGGCCGCCGACTTCACGCGCAACCCCGTCCGCGTCGATGTCTCCGACGCGCAGGTGGTGGCGCCGACGGTGACCCATCGCATCCACCCCGTGGCCGACGGGAGAAAGGGTGATCTCCTGAAACACGTGCTGACCCAGGCCCCGGTCGGGCAGGCGCTCGTCTTCTGCAAGACCAAGCGGGGGTCGGATCGCGTGGGCGAGCTGCTCGAACGGGCCGGCGTGAAGGCCGCGGTGATCAACGGGAACAAGAGTCAGGGGGCGCGCACGCGGGCGCTCGGCGATTTCAAGGCGGGGCGCGCGATGGTACTCGTGGCCACCGACATTGCCGCGCGCGGGCTCGATATCGCGCGGTTGCCGCTGGTGGTCAACTACGACTTGCCGCTCGTCGCGCAGGACTACATCCACCGCGTGGGACGAACCGGACGAGCCGGCCTTGCCGGCCGCGCGCTCTCGCTGGTGTCCCCGGCGGAACGCACGCTCCTCCGCGACATCCAACGGCTGCTGCCCGCCCCGCTCGAGCAGGTCGTGGTGGAAGGCTTCGAGGTCCCGCGGTCGTCCGGCCGGGAACCGGCGACGCCGTCGCGGCAGCCTCAGCCGCGCGCGTCCATCGTGTCGAGGCGATCGACGTCGTTCACGGCTCGACGGCCAGGCGATGACGCGCGGCAGTTCAGGTCGGGCTTTCGGGCGCGACCAACACCGTCTGGCCAGAGGATGCGTCGCGGGGTCGAACAGCGCAGCTCTTAGGCTGGCCGCGCGGATGGGATGAGAGCGACACACCGCCAGTCAGGGCCCATTGCTCGCTCGATCGCGGTGGGCTGACACCTTCCATGGCCTGAGGAATGTGAAATCGAAGGTCCTGACCGTCAGCCTCCCAGGGGGAAGCGTGTCCTCGCGATGAACGCGTTCACCGCCTGCAGCAGATTGCGGCTGCCGTCCGACACCACGAAGACCGACTCCTCACGCTGACCCGGCGTCAGGTCGTGCAGGTCCACCAGCGACACGTCTCCGTGCGACGGGATCACGCGGTCTCCGAGCGTGTAGTACTCCGCCTCGGCGATCGCATCGACCAGGTTTGCGGCGAACTGCTCGTAGAGCTCGGCGAAGCTCCCGGTGGTGACGACGATGACGCCGTCCGGCGCTCGCCGGCGGACGTCGCGTTCGGCTGCCATGCCGCGTGCAACCCCCACGCGCCTGCCCACGAAGTCATCGATGTGGGCGTAGCGCCCCTTGTCCTGCGGACGAATCCGCAGCGCGCGCCGCTCGAACATGAACGGCGCCGAGAACGTCGCCCCGTCGCTCTTCCGATCGGGAAAGCTGGCGACGTTGGTGGCCACCAGGTCCACCTCGTTGCGGGCTGCGCGCAGCCAGGATTGATCGAACGGCACCACCACCCAGCGGATGGTCAGGCTGTGATCGGCGGCGAATCGCTCCACGTAGCGCCTGATCCAGTCCTGTGAGTCGTAGGGGCCCGATGGTGTGGTCGAGGTGACGGCGACACGAAGCACGCCGGGCTCGATTGTCCGGATCGACGACGAAGCTGTCGCGACGTGCTGGGGCGCCTGTCCGGCGAGAGGATGAACAGCCGCCAGCGAGAGCCACAAGAGGCTCAGGGCCCACGCCGATGAGTGGCGGCTCGCCCGCACGCGATCTGCCATCGACCGCGTCATTGTATCGTTCTGAACGGACCACCACGGATCGGGCGCATAATCGCTCCCATGCCGAGATGCCCGCTGCACACTGGCGCGACGCTCTTGATCGCGATACTGCTGACGGGCCTCCTCGTCTCGCAGTCGCCCGCAACCGATGATCGCGAAGCCCTGCTCGAGGCGGCCCGTACCGGAGACGCCGCAAGCGTCACCACCCTGCTCGACCGCGGCGTAGACGTGAATGCCGCGTCGCGGTACGGCGTCACGCCCCTCAGCTACGCCGCCGATCGCGGTCATCTGGAGATCGTGCGACTGCTGGTGACGCGCGGCGCGACACTCGATGTCGCCGACTCGTTCTACCTCTCGCGGCCGATCGATTTTGCGCTGCGCGGAGGCCACCTGGCCGTCGCGATGTACCTGCTCGAGCGCGGATCGCCGGGCGCCGTCGGCGTGCTCAACGCCGGCATTCGCAGCCGTGATGAGGCTGCCGTCAAGGCCGCCCTCGCCACCCGCCAGGCCGATGCAACGTCGCTCGCCGCGGCGGCGGCGTTGGCCGCACAGTCGGGCGATGCGACCATCGCGGCCCTCGTCAAGGCTGCGGCCGCCGAAGCACCCTCCGCCCCGCGCCCGAGCATTGCCCTCGACCCGGCCGTGTTGCGCGGCTACGAAGGCCGCTACCAGAGCGCCACGAGCGGTGCGGAAGTGACGGTGGCGCTCGACGGCGAGACTTTGACCCTGACCGCGGAGGGGCAGCCCACACTGCGCCTGCAGGCGATCGAGACACGCCGATTCACGGTGATGGACACGCCGGAAACCACCGTCACCTTCGCCGGACGCGGCGGCATCGTCGAGCGGTTGTCGGTGGCACGCGGTCCGACCTCGGTGCGATACGAGCGCGAGGGGTTTGGCGATGCGACCTCGCCGGCGCCGGCCCCTGCGTCGGACTCCAACCGCCCGTCCACTCGTCTCTCGTCCGCCGCTGTGTCACCGGCGCCAGCCTCCGCGCGCCGCCCCCCGGCGCCGTGGCCGGCCTTTCGCGGCGCCAATGCCGCGGGTGCCGCCGACGGGCAAGGCGTGGTCACCGAGTGGGACGTCACCGCGGGCCGCCACGTCCGCTGGAAAACACCGATCCCTGGCCTCGCCACGTCGAGCCCGATTGTGTGGGGCGACCGCGTCTTCCTCATTGGCGCGGCGAGCGCAAGCGACACCTCGTTCCGCACCGGGCTGTACGGCGACGTGAAGCCGGTGGACGACCTCTCGACCCACCGCTTCCACCTCTACGCGCTCAATCAGGCCACGGGCGCCATCGTGTGGCAGCGCGAAGTCTTCAGCGGCCCGCCGCGGACCAAGCGGCACACGAAGTCGAGCCAGGCGAACGCCACACCGGTCACCGACGGCCGTTACGTCGTCGCGGTCTTCGGGTCCATCGGCCTGATGGTCTGCTACGACATCAATGGCGCACTCGTCTGGCGCAAGGATCTCGGCGTCCTCGACAGCGGCTGGTTCCTCGACCCGAGCTATCAGTGGGGGCACGCGAGCTCACCGATCATCTACGGATCGTCGGTCATCGTGCAGGCCGATCAGGCCCGCGGGTCGTTTCTGGCGGCCTTCGACCTGGCCACCGGTCGAGAGCTGTGGCGCACGGCTCGCGACGAAGTGTCGACGTGGGGCACGCCGACAGTCCTTTTCGGTGCGCGCGGCGACGAGCTGGTCACCAACGGCACGAAAGTGCGCGGCTACGATCCAGCCACGGGTGCGCTCGTGTGGACGCTCGGCCCGAACTCCGAGATTTCGATTGGCACGCCCGTCGTGCACCGCAACCTCGTCATCGTGACGGCGGGCTATCCGCCGGTCCGGCCGGTCTATGCCGTCAGAGCGGGCGCCCGTGGCGACATCTCGCTGCCGCAGGGTCGATCGTCGAGCGACGCCGTCGCGTGGAGCCACGATCGCGACGGCACCTACATTTCCACGCCGATCGTCTACCGCGACCAGCTCTATACGCTCAACCACAACGGCATTCTGACCGCCTACTCGGTGGAGACAGGGGAGCGCGTCTACCGGGCGCGCGTCGGCGGAGGCGGGGCTTTCTCGGCCTCGCCGGTGGCCGCCGACGGGCGGCTGTATCTTGCCAGCGAGGATGGCGACGTGTTCGTCGTCCAGGCGGGGCGTGAGTACGCCGAACTGGCCCGAAACGCGATGGGCGAAGTCATCATGGCCTCGCCAGCCATCGCCGACGGACTCCTCATCATCCGCACGCTCGGCCACGTGTGGGGCATCGGCCGGTAGCCGGCGGTTGGCGCGCCCTGCTGCCCTGTGCTCGACCTGCGGACGATTGCCCGATGCGTCTTCGCCGGCCCCGAGTCACCGGTGCGCTGCGTCGCGGCCTGATCGCGCTGCCGTGAGAGGCTCGGGACCGGGCATGGCGCTCTGGGGCTGTATCGCTCCCGGACTCCTACATCGGCGCCCACGCCGCGATGGCGGGCCTCACGCTCCTGACGCGCGATTCAACGCGGTATCAGCGCTGTTTTCCGACGATCCGCCTGATCTCGCCCTGATCCTCGGCGCCTACTTAACCAAGAGCGTCTCGCCCGGCAGCGCCAGCCTCCCCCTCATCACGACCGCCGCGGAGCTCTGCTGACCGGTTGCTCCTCTCGTGGCAGCGGGTCACCACTGTCGCGCCGCGGCCATGCGGCCCCGGCGAACACGCCATGTGTATAGGGAGGGTCGGCGTCGTTAGTCGACTGCGCGAGGTCGAACCACAGATCCCATGCGGCGTCGAGCTCGTCTGGCGTCATGTCGCGGAGGCTCAGGTCGTCATCGCTCAGCATCTGCATCCGCGTCACTCCAGCGGGTGGGTGGGAAGCCACCGCTCCGCCGCGTCACACATCCGCCGGTGAGCCTCCCGCAGCGGCAGGCTCGCCAGCTCCTGTCTTCGACACTCGGCCAGGTACGGCGCGGCGGCCGCTTCGTATCGGGCCACACGCGCGCGGTCGCGCTGCTGTTGTTCGTCGGCCTCTTCGGCCAGCGCGATGACGACGGCGCGCCGCCCGGTGGCGGCCAGCGCGGCTTTCACGGCCGGTCGGGACGAACGCGCGCCATGCCCGGGGGCGAGCGCGATGATCCGGTCTGGATCGGTCGTGAGTTCGATCTCCCGTTCCGGCGACAACAGCGCGGCCAGCGGCCCGATGACGGCATAGTCTTTCGCGCGCTGCGTCTGCTTCATCATGATGAGCGACTCGACGTCGACCGCCAGCAGCCGCGACGAGGGCGCGGTGGAAAACAGCACGTCAATCGCCGATGCGGACATCCGCGGCGGGCGGCTGAAGAAATCGCAGCGGACGCGCCGGTTGCGATCGTCGAAGAACTCACAGTGACTCGACCAGCCGCCCTGCAGCCAGCGCACGTCCAGGGGCGCCGCGGGGCGGTATCGGGCCTCCCGCAACTCGAGCACCGAGAGTACCCGGTCGCAGGCCTCCGGCGTTTCGCGGATTACCCAATCGCCGTCTTTGCTCATGATGGCCACGCGGTAATAGACGACCGCCTGGCCAGACGCCAGCGCGGCCACGGGCCCGCGCTCGTTGAAGGCCTCCGTCAGCTCGAAGTAGACGTTGCCCACTGCCCGCCAGTATAGCGTCGGCGACAGGGCGACCATGGCGCGCCGACGCGCGTGCCGCGCGTTGTCCTGGGCCTGACGATCGGCTATTGGATCGTCCGGCGCACCTTGAAGATCGGATACACCACGGGCCGCTGATCCGCGCCCAGGCCGCGCAGCTCATCGTCCAGCACGCCCCAGCCGACGAAGCCGTCCCGCGCCTGCGGCTCCAGGTAGTAGAACGTGGCGTTGGCCATCGGCTGTGCCATGTCCACGTAGAACGACCCGGCGGGAAACTCCTTGGTGACGATCGGTGAGAACGACCCGTCGAGCGTCGTCATGTCGTACCCAAACCGGGGGACGACGTACATCCTGTCGATCGTGAACTGCTCGCCCTCGACTCGCACGGGCTTGTCGAGCGTGGTGACGCGGATGTTGTGCACCCTGAGCTTGGCAGCCACGTCCGCGAGCCTAGCGGGCAGGATGTAGGCGCGCGGCACCCTGCCCGAGCGAGTGCCGACGGGCTTTGTCAGGTCGTCGACGTTTCTCACGACCTCGGGCGGGCCGGAGGCCGTGCCCGGTTTGGTGCCGAGCACGCTCGTGCCTGGCCGGTAGTGTGGCTCGTTCTTTCGATACGCCAGCAGATCGATCTTGCCAGCGGACTGATACTCGCCATCGAGGAAGTTGGTCAGCGTACCCGACTCGGCGCCTGCCAGCACCGCTGCCACCGTCTCGTCGTCTGCCTTCTTCACGACCGCCTGCATGTCTTTCGCGTGCGCGGCCGCGTATTCGAGCAGCGCGGTGATGTAGGCGTACTGCGCGTAGATGCGGCGCTCGAATGTCGGTTGGCCCGGGGTCTCGGTAATGATGGCTAGGCGATTGCGCAGGCCGAAGTCATTGACGACCATCTTGGCCTCGACGGTCCACGCGGCGCGCTCGTGACTCCAGGCCTGCGGCGGCCAGGTGTCCGGCGTGGCGAGCGCGTGGGTGAACACCTCGAGGCCGAAGTCTTTCCGCACCAGGTCGCGCACGGCCGGCAGCAACGTGTGGGTCATGTAGGCACGTGGTCCCGGGGCGGACGCTGGGATGGTCGCGGTGCCGTAGGTGTTGGCGTACCCGTGGGACACGCGGCTCATCAGGTGGCCGTCGAGGAACAGGATCGGATCCCAGTCGTTGAAGGTCCGGTACAAGCCGTTGGCCTCCACGCTCACGAGTTTCACGCCCTCGCGATTCAGATCCAGACCCTGCGAGTTCTGTCGCACGCCGAGAATGTAGGGCGTCTCGCTCCCGAATCCCCCGTCCTGGGTGACGAACGTGTCGGTGCCGTCCACGTTGTAGATGGGCGCAATCATGACGACGAGGTGGTTGAGGATGTGGGTACCTGGTCCTGCGGCCAGGTCACGGGCCACCATGAGCAGCGCCTCAGCCGCTTCGGGTTCGGGCGGGTGGATGTTGCCCATCAGGAACACCACCGGCTTGCCCGATTCCCGCGCCTCCTGGGGCGAGGTCACCCTGGGGCTGCCAAGCACGATGGCGGGCGCCACCTTGCCCAGTGGGCTGGTGAACATGCGCACGACGTGGACGTTCTCGCTCCTGAGTTTCAAGGCCGCGATCCACTCGTGCATCTGCAACGTCGACATCGTCCTGGTGTACCTGGTGCGTTCGGGCACCGTCCCGAGCTCTGCCGACCACTTCCCGGCCCAGCCCGCGGGCACCTCATCGCCCCAGTAGATTCTGGGCTGCTGGGCAACCAGCACACCGACCACGCCAGTCAGCAGCACGACGGACAGGAGTGACGCGCGGAGCCGTGGGGTCATGGGGCACATTGTGGACCAGGTCCAGCGAGGTTCGGCATCGGACAGGTCACGGCCAGGTCTTTCTGTCACCACTCGACGCGTCCTGTCGGACTGGCGCACGTCGAGCGACCACGCAGCGGCCCCGCCGCGTCGCGCCCAGGCCGTCTCACGCGAGCAGCCGGCTCGGCGCCGCGAGGTGATCGCCGAGGCGCCTCAGGCGTCGCGCGACCTCACGACGCGGGACGGGCACGTTGCGGACGAACGCCTCGTGGAGCCGGCCCGCCCGATACGGCGGCTGACGGGCGGGTTCCCGCAAGTAGCGCGCGAGCAATTGCGGCCGACAGTCGTAGAGCACGGTGCCCTGATGCAGCAGCGCGCGGCGGCCGCGCCGCTGGGCGTTGCCCGATACCTTCTCGGCGCCGATCGCGAGGTCCGAGACGTTGCGCCGCGTCCCGCCCGGAATCGACAACACCGACAACATCGCATCGAGAATGACCCGATAGCTGTCGGCGACGTTGGTGAGCCGCGGTCGCCGGTGCAGATCGAAGACGAGCGACACGAGCAGGCAGCCGCTTCCCACCAGCACGGTTCCACCGCCGGAAGTCCGCCGCAGAATCGGCACGCCGTCGGCGTGGCACGCCTCCTCGCACACGTCGGCCCGGATCGTGCCGAACCGTCCGAGGATCACGGCCAGCCGATCCGCCTCCCATATCCGGAGGGTTTCCGGGCCCCCTCCGCCCTCGACGGCTCGAAACAGCTCGTCGTCTCGGGCCAGGCCTTCGGCCGGATGTTGGCGGAAGAAGGGCAGGACGTGCAACATGGGACGAAGTCGGGGGTGGCGGACCCGGCGCGGCAAATCCGACGGGTCGTCGATCCGACGGGTAATATAGCAAGACCGCGAATCGCCGTCGCGTCAGCCTGCCATGGTGCCGTATCTCGATTGTGCTGCGACCACGCCCGTGGATCCGCGCGTGCGCGACACGATCCTCCGTTATCTCGACGAAGACTTCGGCAACGCCGGCAGCCGCACCCACGACGCCGGCCGCCGAGCGCGGTCCGCGGTCGAACAGGCGCGTGAGCGCGTCGCGTCGGTCGTGGCGGCGGCGCGCGGGGACGTGATCTTCACGAGCGGCGCGACCGAGAGCAACAATCTCGCGCTGCTGGGCCTGGCCGCGTACGGCGAGCGCACCGGGCGCCGCCATATCGTGTCCACGGCCATCGAGCATCACGCCGTGCTCGAGCCGTTGGCCGCCTTGAGCGCGCGCGGCTTCGACGTCGAGATGCTCGCTCCGTCGCCGGCCGGGGTCGTGTCCGCGGCAGAGGTCGCGCGGGCCGTCGGTCCCGAGACCCTGCTCGTCAGCGTGATGCACGTCAACAACGAGACCGGGATAGAGCAGCCGATCGCGGAGATTGCCGACGCGCTCGGTGGCAGCGACACCTACCTGCACGTCGATGCGGCGCAGGGCTACGGCCGGGCGCTCGAGGCGCTTTGCCATCCGCGTCTGGACCTGATCGCGATCAGCGGCCACAAGATTCACGCGCCGAAGGGCGTGGGTGCGCTCGTCACCCGCCGCCGCCATGGCGTCCGCCCCCCGCTCGAGCCGCTGACCTTCGGAGGTGGACAGGAGCGAGGACTGAGGCCGGGCACACTGGCCGTGCCCCTGATTGCCGGCTTGGGCGAAGCCGCCCGCCTCGCGCGCGAGGAGTGCGACAGCCGGGCGGAGCGCTGCCGTGCGTTTCGGGCGCAGCTGCTGGACGGCCTCGCGTCGGCGAGCTTCGTGATCAATGGCGATCCAGCGCTGGGCGTGCCCCACATCGTCTCGCTGGCCTTCCCTGGCCTCGACGGCGAGCAGGTCGTCGACGCGTGGGTCGATCTGGTGGCGGTCTCGCAGGGCGCTGCGTGCACGTCCCAGTCCTATGTCTGCAGCCACGTCCTGAGCGCCATGCGGCTGCCGTCCTGGCAGCAGGAAGGGGCCATCCGCCTGTCCTGGTGTCACAGCACCCCCCTTCCCGACGTAAGTGCAATGGTGGCGGCGCTCCGGCGGACGCGGTCATCGGTGTCGGCCTCGGGGTCATGAGCGCACCGCGCGCCGAGACGATCTACTACCGGCGGTCCCGGTTCACGGCGCACCTGCCGATCGACCGCCGTTACACGGCGGCGCATTACTGGCTGCTCGAGGAGGCCTCCGGGGTCTGGCGCATCGGGTTCACAAGGTTTGCCACCCGCATGCTGGGCGACGTCGTGGACTACGAGTTCAGCGTGGGGCCCGGCGCGCAGGTGAGCGTGGGCGAGGCGATCGGGTCCGTGGAGGGCTTCAAGGCGGTGACGACGGTGTTTGCTGTGGCCGACGGCGAATTTTTCGGGGTGAACGCCGCGCTCGAGGCCGATCCGAGCCTCATCGACGCCGATCCGCACCGCCGCGGCTGGCTCTATCAGGTCCGGGGCACCCCCGAGCCGGATAGCGTCGACGTTCACGGCTACGTCGCGATTCTCGACGCGACCATCGACAAGCTGCTGCGGAGCCGGCACGATACCGGGGAGAACGGATGACACAGGCTCACTACATCATGGTCGGCGGGTTCCTCGGGGCCGGCAAGACGACGGCGCTCTTGCAGCTGGCCCGTCATCTCACGGCGCAGGGCCGGCGCGTGGGTCTCATCACCAACGATCAGAGTCACGGTCTCGTGGACACGACCCTGGTGACCGCCGAGGGCTACCCCGTGCGCGAGATCACCGGCGGCTGCTTCTGCTGCCGATTCAACTCCCTGACCGAAGCCGCCGCGGGCCTGGCGGCGGAGGCGGCGCCGGACGTGTTTCTCGCCGAGCCCGTCGGCAGCTGCACCGACCTTCGCGCGACCGTGCAGTACCCGCTTCGCCGCTTGTACGGCGACAACTACCGCGTGGCGCCCTTGACCGTGCTCGTCGATCCTGTCCGCGCGCTGCGCATTCTCGGGCTCGAGCCCGGCCGCGCGTTCTCGCCCAAGGTGCTCTACGTCTATCGCACGCAGCTTGCCGAAGCCGATCTGATCGTGGTCAACAAGATGGATCTGGTGGACGAATCCCGCCTCGCGCGTTTACAGGAGGCCCTGCACGCCGCGTTTCCTCGCGCGGTCGTCCTCACGGCGAGCGCGAGGAGCGGAGTCGGTCTCGAACCGTGGTTTACGCGCCTGCTCACCGACGAGTCCGCGGACTGGCCCGCGCCGGAGGTAGACTACGATGTGTACGCGGAGGGCGAGGCGCTGCTCGGGTGGCTGAACGCCACGCTGCGGCTCGAAGCCGCGGCGCCGTTCGATGGCAATGCGCTGTTGGCGGAGCTGGGCAGTCACGTCGCGGCCGAGCTGGCCGATCGGCAGCTGGAAGTCGCGCACTTCAAGATGACGCTGTCGCCCGATGAGGGTGGGGACCTTGGGTTGCTCAATCTCGTGGCCACCGACCGGACGCCGGAGCAGCCTCACCTGTTGCAGGACGACCTGCGCCGCGGTGAGCTCATCGTGAACCTCCGCGCCGAAGGCGACCCGGACGTTCTCAAGTCCATTGTGACCGGCGCCCTCGACGCGGTGACGAATCGCCCTGGCCTGGCCACCCGGGTCGTGCACATCGAGCATTTCCGGCCGTCGCGGCCGGTGCCGACCCATCGTGTGGTAACGATATAGGCGGACTTCATGGCCAGCCGCATCCTGTATTGTCACTGCGCCTACGCGAAAGTCGTCCCGCCCGCGACCAAGACGGCCGTGCTCGAAGGCCTGGCGCGTTCAGGCGTCGAGTTCGACGCCGTCCCGGATCTCTGCGAGATGGCCGCCCGTCGCGATCCCCAGCTCGCGGACCTGGCGAACGCTCCGCTGGTGGTCGCCGCCTGCTACCCGCGCGCCGTCCGCTGGCTCCTGGCGTCGGCGGGGGTACCGGTCGACGATCAGCTGAAAGTGTTCAACATGCGGGTCGAGCCCGCTGAGCACGTGCTCGAGGGTGTGCTGGCCTGTGGGGCCGGCGCGCCAGATAACGTGGAGCGCCCATGAGCGTCGTCCGCGGCTTCGTCGCGGAGCGCGCCCAGTCGCTCGACGGCGAGCGCCGACTGAGCGTGGTGCGAACGCTGCTCGAGAAGGGCATCGCCGTGTCGTGCCGGCGCGACGAGCCGCCCGTGCCATCCGATGGCATGCTGCTGGTCGGCCGCTTTGGGCAGGAGCCACCCGCCGCCACCACCGGAAGCCGCGTCCTCGATCTCGACCAGGCCGATCCTGGTGCCCTCGATGCGCTCGCCGACGAGCTGCAGGAGTCGCCGCCGGCCGTCCGGCCGGGCGCCTGGAAGCCCTGGTTTCCGGTGATCGACTACGACCGCTGCACCAATTGCATGCAGTGCTTGAGCTTCTGCCTGTTCGACGTCTACGGCGTGACCGCTGACGGCAGGATTCAGGTGCAGAAGCAGAGCAACTGCAAGACGGAATGTCCCGCGTGCTCCCGCGTCTGTCCGGAAGTCGCCATCATGTTCCCCAAGTATCGGCATGGTCCGATCAACGGCGAGCAGGTGAACACCGACGACGTCCGACGCGAAGCGATGAAGGTGGACATCTCGACGCTGCTCGGCGGCGACATCTATCAGGCGCTGCGTGACCGCAGCGCGAAGGCCAAGTCGCGCTTTTCCAAGGAGCGAGACGACGACAGGGCGCTGCGCGAGCGGCAGAACTGCCTGGTCAAGCTGCAGCAGGCGCTCGATATCCCGGCCGAAGTGATGGCCTCGCTGCCATCGCTCGACGAGATTCAAGCCAAGGCCGAGGCTGCCAGGCGGCGGGCGGTCCCGGTGTCCGGCGCCGGCCGGCAGGAGACCTAGCATGCTCATCCCGCTCGCGCGACGTGTCCTGGCCGAAACCGATCCGAAGGTGATCGGCAAGTTCGTCTACAACTTCGGCGTCAAGGGAATCCGGTCCGTCGAGCGCCACAAGCGCCGCCTCGCGCGCGGCGAGTACTTTCCGCCGTTCCTCTTCATCTCGGTCATCTCCGGCTGCCAGCTGCGCTGCCAGGGATGCTGGGTGGATGTGGCGGCGCCGTCCAAGCGGCTCGCCGTGAGCGATCTCAGCCGGATCGTCCGCGACGCGCAGCGACACGGCGGCAACAGCTACTTCGGCATTCTCGGCGGCGAGCCGTTTCTCCATCCCGAGCTGCTCGAGTTCTTCGCGGCGCACCCGGACTGCTATTTTCAGGTCTTCACCAATGGCCAGCTGATCACGGACGCGGTGGCGGCCGAGCTCCGGCGGCTCGGGAACGTGACTCCCCTCATCAGCATCGAGGGGACCGAGGCGGTCAGCGACTCACGACGGGGTCGCCTCAACGTGCTGAACCGGACGCTGGCCGGGCTCGAGGCCTGCCGCCGCAACCGGCTGCTGATCGGCGTGGCGACCAGCGTCTGCCAGACGAACATCGATCTCGTCTCCGAGCCCTGGCTGCGCCGGCTCGTCGAGTTGGGCGTCCATTACGTGTGGTTCCACACCTATCGCGTGGTCGGTCCCAAAGCCTCGCCGGACCTCGCGCTCCGGCCGGAACAGGTCGTCGCCATCCGTCGGTTTGTCGTGCAGATGCGTTCGAAGGTGCCGTTGGCCATCGTGGACGCCTATTGGGACGACAAGGGCGAGGCCCTTTGCCCGATGGCGACCGGCATCAGCCATCACATCAGCCCGTACGGCGACGTCGAGCCGTGTCCGATCATCCAGTTCGCCCGTGAGACGATTCACGATCGCGAGAGCCTCTATGAGACGATGACCCAATCGGACTTCCTGCGCGACTTCCGGGCGACGGCGGCGGGTGCCACGCGCGGCTGCGTCGTGCTGGAACGCCCGGACCTCGTGCGGAACCTCGTCGTTCGGCACGGCGCCCGCGACACGACGCAGCGCCAGACGGCGCTCGCGGAGCTCGAGTCGCTTCAGGCCCGCGGCAGTCAGCACAATCCGGGCCACGAGGTGCCGGAGGATAATTGGGCCTATCGCTTCGCGAAGAAACACTGGTTTTTTGGCTTTGGGGCGTATACGTAACGGGCGGCAACCGAACGAGCCGTGGATGCGAAACCATGACGAGTGAGCGACCGCAGGGGAATTCATGGCCGTGACGCCATCCGCGCGTACACCTATCCGCGTCGTGCCGATGCGCGAGCGGCCGCCGCAGGCCAACATCCCGCAGCTGCTCGAGGAGCGCGAGGCGCTCAAGGTGATCGTCGGCCGCTACGTCGAGGCCGAGCGGGCGACCCTCGTCGCGCCGCTCGTGCTGGACGAGCTCCGCCGGCATGCCGAAGAGCTCGTCGTGCGCGCCGGGTGTGATCCCGTGTACGTGGACTACGTGGGTGTCCTGATCAACAACGCCGTCTGGCGCGATCAGCTCGCCTCGATCCCCTACGAGCGCCGGCTGTTGCTCTTGCCCAAGTGTCTGCGTGTCGAGGACAAGTGCCCGGCGCCGTTCGACGAATTCGGCCTGCTGTGCAAGCAGTGCGGCCTCTGCACGATCCAGGATCTCCAGGAGGAAGCCGAGAAGCTCGGCTACGCCGTCCTCGTCGCCGAGGGCTCGGCCATCGTGATGGCGATGATTCAGACCGGACGAATTGACGGCATCGTCGGCGTCAGTTGTCTCTCGGTGCTGGAGCGGGCGTTTCCACACATGGAGGCGGCGGCGATTCCGGGCATCGCCATTCCGCTGCTGCAGGACGACTGCCGGGACACGACGGTCGATCTCGACTGGGTGTGGGACGTCATTCACCTGAGCAGCGACGATCGAACGCACCGGATGGACCTCGAGGCGCTCCGTTCGGAGGTCGAGACGTGGTTCGCGCCGGCCTCGCTCGCCGATCTGATGGGACCCGCCGAGAGCCACGCCCAGCGCGTCGCGATCGAGTGGCTCGGTCACGCCGGCAAACGGTGGCGTCCATTCCTGACCGCCTGTACGTATCGCGCGGCACTCGAAGACCCGCAGGCGCCGCTGCCGCGGGCGCTCCGGCAGATCGCGGTGGCGGTGGAGTGCTTCCACAAGGCGTCGCTCGTGCACGACGACATCGAGGATGGCGACCTGACGCGCTACGGGGCCGACACACTGCACGCCGAGCACGGCTTGCCCGTGGCCCTCAACGTCGGCGATCTGCTGATCGGCGAGGGCTATCGGCTGCTCGCCACATGCGACGCGCCGGCGGCCGTGCGGGCCGAACTGGTGCGCATCGCGGCCGAGGGACACCGTGAGCTCTGCATCGGGCAGGGCGCCGAGCTCGCCTGGGCGCGGCATCCGACGCCGCTCTCTTCGGAAGCCGTACTCGACATCTTCCGGCGCAAGACGGCGCCGGCCTTCGCGGTGGCGCTGCGGATGGGCGCTGCCTTTGCCGGGGCGCCAGACGGCGTCCATGACGTCCTCTCGCGCTACAGCGACGCCCTCGGGATCGCCTATCAGATTCGCGACGACCTCGACGACCTGGCCGGCACCGAGGCGCCAGACGACGTGGCCGCGCTGCGACCGTCGCTGCCGCTGGCCGTGACGCGCGAGCGGGCGAAGGGCGATGCGGCGCGCGTGGCCGAGCGCGCGTGGACCCGCAGCCAGACGACCGGCGACGACGCCGCATTGCGACAGCTGATGCTCGACCTCGCGGTCGCCGATCGGTGCCGGGCGATGCTGGAGATGTACAAGGAGCAGGCCATTCGCACGCTGCCCGACCTGCCGCATGCCAGCCTCAAGGGGCTCCTGCGCCGCGTTGTCGGGAAGATCTTCCAGGTCGAGATTCAGGGATGGTGCAGTGAGTTTGAGAGTCGGAATGCTGCAGGTCGCGCGCCTCGCGCCGTCGCAGCTGGGTGACTCCTCCTCGCTCGTCGCCGCGTTCCTGCAGGATGCGCTCACCCTGGATGGCGGATTCCCCGACCGGGCCGGCGCCACCGACCTCTATTACACGGTCTTTGGCCTCGAAGGCTTGATTGCGCTTCAGGCGACGCTGCCCGCCGACCGCGTCGCGCCCTACCTCACGCGCTTCGGTGATGGCGCGGGGCTCGACTTCGTCCATCTCGCGTGCCTGGCGCGCGCCTGGGCCGCTCTCGGTGTCGACCGCATGCCGCCGCTCGACGGCGTCATCGACCGCCTCGAGCAGTATCGAAGCGCGGACGGCGCGTACGCGCAGACGCCTGGTGCCCCTCGAGGCTCGGTCTACGCGTGCTACCTCGCCTTGGGCGTCTACCAGGATCTGCAGGTGCCGCTCCCGGACCCGGCGGCGATGGTGGCCGCCGTCCAGAACGCGCGCTGCCAGGACGGCGCGTACGGCAATCGAGCCGGCGACGTCCACGGCATCACGACGACGACCGCGGCCGCCGTGCTGATGCTGCGCGAGCTCGACGCCGAAGTCGACCCACATCTCGGGATGTGGCTGCTCGATCGGTGTGACAAGACCGGCGGGTTCCAGGCGACGCCCAGCGCACCGGTTCCCGATCTGCTGTCCACCGCCACCGCGCTGCACTCGCTGGCGGCCCTGCAGGTGCCGATCGACGGCTTGCAGGAGCCGTGTCTCGATTTCGTCGACTCGTTGTGGACCAACCGCGGCGGATTCTACGGCAACTGGATGGATGACACGCTCGACTGCGAGTACACCTATTACGGGTTGCTGACCCTCGGCCACCTGGCGCTGCTGCCGGGCGCTTAGTCCTGCGTTTCACAATTACAATGACGTCTCGGCCACCGACGCATCCCGCCTCGCTGCGTTGCTCGTCGGTCACATGCACTGGGCATTCTTCCTCCTCGCGCCGTGCGATCCGGGCGCTTCGACGCCCGAATCCGTCACCGCAATGGTGAATCGCAGGACTTAGGTCGCCCGTGGAGAGGGTGGGCAGCGTGGTCGATGAGGGGCTAGTGTTTCGTCACGGACGTCTTGTGAGCATCGAGGGTCGCGATGCGCCCGGCCGGCAAGGCGCGACGACCGAGCATACTGGGCGTATGTGAGGAAGGAGCAACGCCGCCGGGCGGGATGCAGCGCGAGCCGAATGCAACAAGACTTCCGTGACGAGACACTAGACGAGGCGATCGAGACGCTGACCGCTCGACTGCTCCAGAGGGTCGTTGGAGGCGACCGCACGCCCCCGCACTGGGAAGGTCGCCTGTCGAGCAGCGCGCTCGCCACCGCCACGGCGATCACGGCCCTGGTGCTGGCAGAACGCGCCGGCGCGCTGTCGCCAGGGGCGGCGATCGAGACCGGCGTGTCGTGGTTGACGGCCACGCAGAAGGCCGATGGCGGGTGGGGGGACACGGTCAGGAGCCGCAGCAACCTGAGCACGACGCTGCTCGTCTGGGCGGCGCTCGGCGCCTGTCGCGGCGCCCACCCATCAGCCGAGGACGCGATGGCGCGCGTCGAGCCTTTCCTCCGAAACGAGGTCGGCGAGGTCACGCCGGAACGTCTTGGTGCCGCCATCCTCCGGCGCTACGGGAACGACCGGACGTTCTCGGCGCCGATTCTCGCCGTGCTGGCCATGACCGGCCGCCTCGGGCCCGGCGCGGACGGGTGGCGGCTGGTACCCCAGCTGCCGTTCGAGCTGGCCGCCTGCCCGCATCGCTGGTTCCAGCTTCTGCGCCTGCCCGTGGTGAGCTATGCGTTGCCCGCGCTCATCGCGATCGGGCAGGTCAGGCATCACCATCGACCGACACGCAACCTCGCGCTCAGGGCGGTTCGCCGCGCCCTGGCCGGATCGACGCGCGACGCGCTCACCGCCATGCAGCCCGCGAGCGGGGGGTACCTGGAGGCGACGCCGCTCACGAGCTTCGTCGTGATGAGCCTCATCTCCGCCGGGCACGCCCGCCATCCCGTCGCCGAATCCGGGTTGCGCTTCCTGCTCACGTCACGGCGGGAGGACGGAGGCTGGCCGATCGACACGAACCTGGCCACCTGGGTGACCACGACCGCCATCAATGCCTGGGGGCCGGAAGGCGTGCCGGCGGCCGTCGATCGCGCCGGCGTTCGCGGTTGGCTTCTCGCCCAGCAGCATCTCGTCCAGCATCCGTTCACGCACGCGGCGCCGGGCGGGTGGGCCTGGACCGATTGCAGCGGGGGAGTGCCCGACGCCGACGATACCGCCGGCGCGCTGCTGGCGCTCGCGGCCTTGGGTCCCGATGACGCACGTGCGCGGGACGCCGGTGCGCGGGGCGTGCGCTGGTTGATCGATCTGCAGAATCGGGACGGTGGCATCCCGACGTTCTGCCGCGGATGGGGCGCGCTGCCGTTCGATCGCAGCGCGCCGGACTTGACTGCTCACGCGCTCCAGGCGTGGGGCGTCTGGCAGCGGCGGCTGCCGGCGGCGCTGGCGGCGCGCGTGGATCGCGCCCGACGCCGCGCCGAGCGCTTTCTCGTGCGGGCGCAGCGACCGGATGGCGCATGGGTGCCGCTCTGGTTCGGCAACGAGCACACCCGCGGCGAAGAGAACCCGGTCTACGGCACGGCGCGGGTGCTGGCGGCGCTGGCGGTGCCGGGTCCTCGGGAGTCCGGCGTCGAGGCCGCGCGCGGCCGCGGGCTCGAGTGGCTGCTCAATGCGCAGCACGGCAACGGGAGTTGGGGCGGTGACGCCGGCGCACCCGCCTCGCTCGAAGAAACCGGCCTGGCGTTGCAGGCGCTCGCCCGTCTGGCGCGCCTGAGCGGCAGCGACTCGCGCCTCATGTCGGCAGGGTGCCGGGCGGTGCAGTGGCTGATCGCCGCGCTGGCGGGACCGGACGAGCCCGTGGCGGCGCCGATTGGTCTCTACTTCGCTCGTCTCTGGTATTTCGAGGAACTCTACCCGCTCGTCTTCCCGCTCGCCGGGCTCATGGACGCGCGGCGGACATGGGCCGCGACCGCGCGCGCCGTGCCGTGACGTGCACTCGCGCCGGCATGGGCACGACGATGGTGGGGCTGCGCATCGACGGGTCGCAGGTGTCGATCGGCGGAACACACCGCTCGCGCAAGGCCTCGTGGTGTCACTCGCCCTGTCGGGTTCGATTCCCTATCGCCTTGAGCTCACGCTTGATCGCGTCCGAAAGCCCGGCATGCACGAGAGCGCCCCCACCAGTTGTGCGAAACTTCAGGATCCCCTCCGCGTCGATGATTACGTAGGTTGGCCATGCACGAATGTCGAACGCCTGCTGAAACTTCTTGTCGCGATCCCAGAACTGCGGCCACAGCATCTTGTTGCTGTCCGCAAAGCCGCGGACGAGGGCCTCGTCGTTGTCGGAGCTGACGCTAATCATCACGAATGGATCCCCGGCGTGCCGCTTGTGGAGACCGCGCAGCCACGGCACGGCCGCGACACAAGGCGGGCACCACGTGCCCCAGAAATCGAGCAACACCACTTTGCCTCTGAGACCGGCGAGATCCAGGAATTCGCGCTGCAGCGTGACGATCGAGAATTCGGTCGCAAACGCTTCGCGCGCCCGACGCGGGTTCTCGATCATCTTGCGCGCCCGGTCGGCATGCGGACTGTTCGGTCGGAGCGCCAGCTCCTCGTTCAGCTCGACGACGCCGTCGGCATCGCGCCCCTGTTGCAGGAGCACGACCCCGAGATGGAAGTGCAGATAGTTTGCCGCTGGATCGAGCGCCAGCGCCGCGCGGAGCTCCTGTTCTGCTTCCTGTAGGCGCTTCGAATCCTTCCCCCCTCCGAGATCCCGCAGCGCGACGGCTTTCAGCTGTCGCGCCTGGACGATCAACGACGTGTCGCTGCGCTCGATGGTCAGTGCGCGATCACAGCTCTCCACGACGTTTCTTGCAGCCCCCATGGATTCGTACGCGCGCGCCATGCCCATGTAACAGACTGCGCAATTCTGGCCGCGGGCGTCGTTGGCCAGGCGAAATGCCTTCAGCGCGTTTTGATATTGGCGCTTCTGCATCAACTGAAACCCCGATTCGATATCGGAGTCAATGATGAGCGGCCGTGCCGGCGACGGAGGCGTGGCGACCGATGCCACGCCGGACGGGGGCGATGGCGCCGGCGAGGTCGGCGACGCGCCCGAGGCAAAGATCTCGAGACTGACGATGACGGGAACGGCCTTGCCGTTGAGGACGGTTGGCGAGAACTCCCATTGCCGTGCCGCTGCGATGGCGGCCTCATCGAGCAGCGGGACGGAGCGCACCACCTTGACGTCGCTCACGCGGCCCTGGGGATCCACCGTAGCGTCCACTATCACCCTGCCTTGCACGCCCGCCCGCAATGCGTCCTCCGTGAAGGAAGGAGTGACGCGCTTGAGAACCGCGGGAAACGGCATGCCCGCGCCAAGCCGGATCGGCTGTACAGCCCCGGCGGGTGAAGTCGATGGCGGCGAACCCGCCGCCACCTGCCCCTGCGTCCGCGCGAGCTGTGCGTCGGTCGGATACAGGGGCTTGGCGTCCTTGATCCTGCGCGGCGCGGCACATCGTTGCCGACGCGGATTGGAGAGGACGGCAACAACATGTGGACGCTGACGAGCCCGGGTGTGCGGTCGAACGGCGCGGCCCGTACGTCTACTTCGACGCGCACCGTCATGACGTGCGCCACTCCGTTCGCGTCAGACGTCGTGGAGCGATACACGAACGCATCGCTGCCGACATAGTCGCGGTCCGCGATATACAGGACTGTCTGAGGGATGAACACGGCCGTGCCGTGCTCGACGCGCCCGCCAAGTGACCGCTTGTGCTGTGGAGTCCTGAAACCGTTCGGAATTCTGTCGAAGAGGGGAGTGGGCGACAGGGACCGAGAACGGGCGTCATGTGAACTTCCAGAGGGCCCCAATCCGGCCTATCGTCCTTGAAAACGGCCTTCGGTAGTATCGTCAGCCGTTCATACTGACCGCGCCATCCCGGCGACCGCTCCCAACTCCATGGCAATTCTCTGGGTTGAACTGATGCCATCTTGGCTGCGTGCGCCCTCGCCAGTCTTAGGTCGATCGTGTGGACTGGCTCCATCGACGCTTCTCACCAAGCGTCAGCTGCTCGATGCAACTGGACCTCGAAGTGCAACTCGTTGAGGATGCGCTCCACGCTGTCCGAATCGCCTAGCGCGAGAAACGCTCGAGATCGTCGAAGGTCTTGACCGTGCGAAATCCCATGGTTGGTGCGACGTACACGACCACGGGCTTGTGATCGTGGGATAGGTTGACGACGTTGTTCACGGTGCCCGTGCTCTTGCCGTCCCAGAGCATGAGGCCGTACTTCGCGCTTCGCGGCTTCCGCCATCGCGCGGTCCTTGACGGCCGAGTCTCCGGCTGATGCCATATCTGGCATACTGCGACCCGCGTGGCATGCCGAGATGGAACCGGATAGCCGATTGGCTGAGGGAAGCCGAGGGCTATTGAAGGGCGGCGTAGGCTGAGGGCTGACGCCTCGGCGTCGCCACAGGCCAGGCTGTCCGCTGGCGACGGCTTCCAGCACTACTCGTACCGGAGTGCCTCCATGGCGTTGATCCGAAACGCACGGGCAAGAGGAACGGCGCACGCGACGAGGCACACCACGCCGAAGAGCAGCGTCGCACTCAACAGAACCGTCGCATCGAATCCCGGCAGGCCGAATCGACTTCGTGCGAGGAGGTGCCCTGCTCCGACAGCGAATAGCAACCCGAGTGCCGAGCCAAGGGTCGCGAGCCGCATCCCCTGGCCCAGGACCAGCCATGCCACGTCGCTTCCGGTGGCTCCGAGGGAGAGTCGGATCCCGATCTCTCGTGTCCGTTGCGACACCGTGTACGCCGTCACCCCGTAGACGCCGATGCTGGCCAGCCACAAGCCAATCAGCGCAACACTTGCGGCGACTGCCGCGGCGATCCGCAGCTGTGTCTGGACAGGACCGCTGCCGTGGGCCGTCAGGGGTCCAACACTCAGCACTAGGACATTCGGGTCGAGCGCTGTCACCAGTTGGCGAATGTCTGTGGTGAGGGCGGCTTCGGAGCGACTTCGACGGACGAGCAGCGTCAGTGCCGGCGCATACCGCTGGGCCAGCGGCGCGTAGACCGCCAGCACCGACTGGCTCCCGAACCGCACGTCGCCGACAACGCCAACAATCCGCACGGGCATGGGAGCAGGCTGCGAACCACCCGGCCCGCGCACACTCGACTGGACCGTCACGTACCGTCCTGCCGCGTCTGCGTCCGGCCCGAAGAGGCGTTTGGCTGCCGCCTCGCCGAGGATCATCACGGGTTCGGTGCCATCGCGGTCGCCGTCCGTAAAGTCCCGGCCGTTCAGTATTGGAATCCGAACAGTCTTGAAGAACTCCGGTGCAACCAGCGTCCAGTTGAAGAAGCCTCTGGCGTCGAGTGATGGCCGACCTGGAACCTGCACGCTGCCAAACGATCGCCCGCCTGGCTCAGGAGGCCGGTCCCCGATGGAAACGGATTCGACACCGGGCTGTGCCCGCACGGCCTCCATCACGCGTTGTGCAGAGACCAGTCCTGTGGCGCTCGTATAGCCCGCCTGTGAGAGTTCGATTGCCGCGACCTCAACGTTGTCTGGTTCGAATCCGGGATGGACGGTGACTGCGGTGTTGAACCCGCGCACCAACAGCCCAGCCACGACGAGAAGGGCGATGCTGAACGCAATCTGGGCAACGACGAACCCCTGGCGCAACCGCAGACGATCCCCAGGACCCTGAGTCTCGTCCTTGAGCGCCGTGACCACGTCCGTGCGGCTGGCATGCAGGCTTGGTGCGAGGCCGGACACCAGGGCTGCCACGAACGAGAGTGCCAGCGCGAAGGCAACGACGCGACCGTCGAGCGGCGTCGAGATGTTCACCTGCACGGAGAACGCCGGGAGCAACGCGACCAGCAGCGCGAGCATGCCCTGCGCAAGCATCAGTCCAGCGACGCCTCCCAGGACGAAGAGCAAGACCGTCTCGGTGAGCAGTTGCCGCATGATGCGAATGCGGCTCGCACCAATCGCCGTCCGTACCGCCACCTCGCGGCGGCGCGTCACGGCGCGCGCCAGCAGCACTCCCGCGAGATTGGCACATGCGATCAGCAGTACGGCCGACGTCAGCGTCATCAGCAGACCGAGAAAACCGGCCACAATCGTCCTGAGGCCATACGGAATGGGCGATGCGGCCTCGACGCTCCAGACGAAACCGCCTGATGCGATGTCCCTCACTCCCGATAGCCGCGGGGGAGCGAATCCCTCTGCCGACGCGTGCTCGCGCTGTAGCGCGGCACCAATAGCCTTGAGCTCCGCCGAGGCCTGTGCTCGTGACGCGCTCGGCTTCAGGCGCGCCCCGACCGTCAGCAGGGACATGCCCCGATCGTCCAGGATGCGAGGGTCCGTGTGAGGCATGACGGTGTGGGTCATCGAGATTGGAATCCAGAGGTCTGGAGCAACCACGCTCAGACCCCGAAACGAGTCGTCAACGACGCCGATGACCGTCAACGACTCGCCGTTGATGCGGACGGCCCTTCCAATGATTGATGGGTCGCGCTGGAAGCGCCGAGTCCAAAACGCGTGGCTCAGAGCGATCACCGGGCTGCCGTCGGGCGCCTCGCTGTCGGATGGACCGGGCAGCCGACCCGCGACTGGTTGCACGCCCAGCGCGGTGAAGAAGTTCGAGGTGATAAGGCTGGCGAACGCCGCTTCCGCAGCCGCATCGCCCAGACGCAGGCTGACGGCAGAAGGCTGCAGCCGGTATCCGTAGACCGCTTCGAGTGTCGTCGAGCGTTCGCGAATGTCGCGCAACGCAGGAACCGAGATCTCCGCAATACCGGGGCCACTGTCGCGCGCGCGGCGCACAAGGTCAACGAGTCCTGCCGGGTCGGCGACCCCCGGCGCCGCCCGCAGGAGGAGCGCGTTCATGACGGTGAAGATCGACGTGGACGCCCCGATGCCGAGGGCCAGCGAGAGTGTCGCCGTGGCGGTGAAGAGCGGGCTTCGGCGGAGCGCCCGCGCGGCGTAGCGAAGATCCTGGACGAGCGTCTCGATGAACGCTCCGTGATGAACGTCGCGCACGCGTGCCTTCACGTTCTCAATCCCACCGAGCTGGATGGCTGCCGCGCGACGTGCCTGGTCAGGCCCCATGCCGGCCCGAACGTTCTCGTCCTCGAGCATCCCGAGGGTCGCGCGCAATTCGTCGTCGAGCTCCCGCTCGACCCTGTCGCCCTGCGTCAGGTTGCGCCACAAGGCAGCCAGGCGATGGCGGAGAGCCACTCGAACCTTCCTCACGCTTCGAGGGCGCGCGCCATGGCGAGCGCGATCCGGTTCCAGTGGGCGGCCTCCTCGCCCAACTGTTTCTGGCCGGCTTTGGTGAGCGTGTAGTACTTCGCACGTCGATTGTGTTCGGACGCCTGCCATGAGGCGTGGAGCCAGCCCGCCTCCTCCAGGCGATGCAAGGCGGGAAACAGCGAGCCCGGCTGGGGAGCGAACGTCCCTGCCGTCATCTGTTCAATGCGGCGGGACACGCCGAGGCCGTGGAGCTCGCCGGTACTGAGCGCCTTGAGGATCAGCAGATCGAGCGTTCCCTGCAGGAGGCTGGCGCGTCGGGCCATTTTCATATAGCCATCCGATACGAGAATGCAGTGTGCGTCGGGCTCCTATCGGTTGTCAATAGGGCAAGGCGCAGCCGACCCCATGAGCGGCGCCACGATTCCGTCAGCCCGGATGGTTCGAGCCCCAGAGTCCGCAACACTTACGCGTATCGCGGTTCTCGGGCGACCGCGCCGTCAGATGGAGCGCGTCCCCAACGTGTGTGTCCGAGGCAAAGCCGATGCCGGCACTGTGCGCCTTGACGAGCCCCTGCGCCATCTCCACGGCGTAGTCGAGCGCCTCGTCCAACGCGAGCGGGCCGCGCGCGATCTTGGTCGCGAGCGTCTCGCCCTCGTAGTACGCCATGACGAGAAAGAGCTGCCCGTCGGGCGCCTCGTCGATTTCGTAGATCGTGCAGATGTTCGGGTGATCGAGCGCGGAGGCCGCCTGCGCCTCGACCATGAAGCGCCGCTTCGCGTCCTCGTCCCCCGTCAGATCGTGCGGGAGCAGCTTGATCGCGACGGACCGATGCAGCTTGCGATCTTCGGCGCGGTAGACGACACCCATGCCGCCTTCGCCCAACTTCGCGAGGACGCGATATCGCTCGATCGTGTCGCCAATCTGCATCACATCCTCGCGAGGCCTGCCGCGCTGTCAACATCTCGCCGAGCACACGGCGTCGCTCGCAAACACATCCGGCGCGAATTGCATCGCTACGCTCGCGCATAATCTAATACGCGGCGACGGAAGTCGATGACGCGCGCCTCGTCTCGCAGGTCGTCGAACGCAGGCATGATCGCCAGCGACGTCCGTCGGAGGAGGGCGAAGCCTGGCGGACGACGGTCCACGCGATGAGCGCCGTCACCGCGGCGCCAGCGGCAGCGCTTCCGATCCACAGCAGCGCGCGCCGCGAGATCGATCGCTGCGGGCGCGTGGCGGTCACGGCCGCATCTGCGTGGCTAGTCGCGGGCTCCTCGAGCTCGATCCGCGCGTCGCCGATGCCGCGCAGGCGCCGCCTCGCATCCTTCGCGAGGCATCGGCGCAACAGGCGCCGAACGTGGGGCTGCGCGTCGGCGGGCAGCGCGCTCCAGTCAATCTCCTTCGTCAGCATGTAGGCGGGTGTGTCCGCTTCGGCGAGACCTCGCCGAAGCTTGTCCGACGCAGGAGCACGAGCGGAGGCCGCACCGCCCTCGCCGAGAGGGCGACATGATGTCGTAGGGGCCGAGGCGGGTGCCGTCGGTAAGCGCCATCAGGCGGTGAATTCGCGCGGATTATAGCTCGGAGGGGACCAGTCCGATCGGCCACCCTGACCACGGCAGCGGTCCCATGGACCCGGTCACTCCGCGCGCCGCTGGAACGCCACGATGATGACGAGATCTTCCGTGCCCCGCTGCCGAAGGCCATGCGAGCCGCCGGGTCTGACCAGCAATGCGTCACCCGGGCCGACCGCGAACGTCTTGCCGTCGAGCATTGCCTCCCCCGCACCGCTAATCACGTAGTACACCTCGTCGATCGCCATCGGCCCGACGTGTTCGTGAGGGCCGATGGCAGACCCAGGGTGCAGCAGCACGCGCTTGCGAAAGCTGATCGTCGAATCCTTCACATCCTCGAAAAAGAGGAATCCAGTCGTCCGGCCGCCCCCGCCAGCGGGCCCCGGCTCGCTCCGCGCCACGTCGGCTTCCCGCTGCATTACACCGCGGCGGCCACTGCTCTGACCATTCAGCGACGCGGCCACGCCCACGGTGACCACGGCGCTGGCGAGCAGGACGAGAGAACGTAGGCGAGATGTCCCGAGTCGAGGTACCTTCCGTCCGTTCCCGGCTGCACGAGGGTTTTTCTGTCACCGGCCGCCGACTGGACGACGATCGACGCCGCATCCCAGCGCGCGCGACCAACAACCTGCGGCGAGGACACCGTGAGCAGCAATGCGCCGGAGCCCGGCAACCGCTGCGGCCGGAGCACGAATTCACCATCTTGAAGGCCGACCAGCGGCTCCGGTGGGCCGCCATTCGGGGAGCAGCGGACCACACTCGTGCCCTGCGCGATCAGAACGCCGCTATCATCCCACGTGATCGCGTTCGGGGCCTGCGCGGCACACACCGTGACGGCGGCACCGCCTTCCACAGCGACGCGTCTGATGGTCTTGTCCTCGGGCGCATGAAACGCCAGCGAGCGGCCGTCGGGCGAGAACGCCGGTGCGCTGATCGAAGCCGGCGCCTGGCCGGATGCCGTCGTGAGCGGCACGAGGCGGGGCTCGAGCTCCGCCATCGCGCGGACATAGAGTTGTCCGTCCGCGACATACGCGACGCGTGCGCCGTCCGGCGAGATCCTCAGGTTGCCTGCGGCCCATGCGGTGTCGCGCAGACCGAACGCAACCGGATCACCTCTGGCGGCCGTGGCTGGGCCATCACCGCCCAGAGGATGGCACCTCCGAGCATCGCACCGAAGACAGCGACGCTCGCCAGCACGAGCGTTCGGGTCCACCACGACCGCGGGGGGACGGTGGCCGTTCCGAGAGGGCGATGCGCCGCCTGTTCGGCAGCGTCATCGATTTCAAGGCGCACCATCCCGATGTGCGGCAAGCGCTTACGGGGATCCTTCTGGAGACAACGCCGCAGCAGTCGCAGGATGGCCGCAGGAGTGGCCGCGGGGAGCCCGCTCCAATCCGGCTCGCGCTCGAGAACCGCGGCGAGCGTGTCGGAGACCGTCTCGCCTGGATGAAACGCCGGCCTGGCCGCCAGCATCTCGAGCAGCACACAGCCAAACGCCCAGATGTCCGTGCGGCTGTCCACCGGCCTGCCGCGTGCCTGCTCCGGACTCAGGTAGGCGGCCGTCCCCAGGATGACGCCCGCCTGTGTCGCATGCACGCTGCGCGTGGGCGAGCCGCTCATCGCCCCCGCAACGGCGTCGCGCACGCTCGCCTTCGCCAGGCCGAAGTCGAGCCGTTTGACGGTGCCGTCAGGGCGCAGCTTGACGTTGGCGGGCTTCAGGTCGCGGTGGATGATGCCCTGTTCGTGTGCGGCTTCGAGCGCATCGGCCATCTGCGTCGCGATCTCGAGCGCTTCGTCGAGCGGAATCGGCCCTCGGGCAATCCGCGCGGCGAGGTCGTCGCCCTCAACCAGCCGAACGCCCAGATGTCCGCACGCTTGTCCATCGGCTTGCCCTTGGCCTGCTCCGGCGCCATGTACGCGGCCGTGCCGAGAATCACACCGATGTCAGTTCTTCCACGAACGGTGAGGGTCGGAGAGTTGTCGAGTTCGTGAGCGACTGACGGCTCGACACCGGTGAGCTGCGCGTGTTTCGCCAGCCCGAAGTCGAGCACCTTCACGGCGCCGTCCTCCCGCACTTTGATGTTGGCGGGCTTCAGATCGCGGTGAATGATCCCTCGCTCATGCGCCGCCTCGAGCGCGGCGGCGATCTGCCGCGTCATGCCGAGCGCTTCATCGATGGGGATCGGCCCCTGCGCCATGCGATCAGCGAGCGTGGCCCCGTCGACCAGCTCCATCACCAAGGCGCGCCTGGGTGGCGTGTGCGGTGCGGCCGGGGTCTCTTCGACGCCGTAGATGGCCGCGATATGCGGGTGATTGAGCGACGCGAGCACCTGCGCTTTGCGCTCGAAACGGGCAAGCCGGTCGCTGTCGTGTGCGAACAGTCCGAGCGCCATCGTGCCGTTGAGCGCCACCAGCAGCTGCCGGAGGCCGCTGAATGCCTGCCGGGTCGGCTGCAGCGTCTTCCCCACCTGGCGACGGCCCGAGTCGGTATCCAACGCATCGCCGCCGACGACGCCGAGTGCGACGACACGCCCGGGCTGGGTGAAGGCGTGTGCGGCCAGGCCCAGGCTACGGCCGGCGAGCGGGCCCGGCAGGCCCCTCCGGCAACCGGTAGGCGTCCGATGCCGCGTGCATGTCTTCGATCGAGCGGAACTTGTAGACACCGGGGCGGAACCGGTGCCTCGATGCTCGCCGGGCGAAGTCCCAGAGTTGCCGGATGGTCCGCGCCAAAGCGGGATCGCCCGGCTGGCGGCGCGGCACACCGGGCATGTCCTCGATGGACCGATACTTTTTGACAGGCATCATCCCTGCTCGACATCGAACGTGCGTCTGAGCCACTCGGCATCGATGCGATCCTTCGCGCGCACCGTGCCCTTCTTCATACGATACAGGGTTTCCGGCGTGACGACCGAAACGGTGAAGCCCTCGAACGGGACTCGCGCGATGCCGAGGTCAGTGAATGCAAACGCTTCGCCCAGACGGGTCACGATGTCGATGTAGAAGTCGCCCTCGGGGGGGATGTAGCGGACGGCAGGATACTCGCCCATGAGTTCCGCCACGTCGATCGTGTCGATCTCCGGATCAGCGATGACCGAGCGAAGAGCCGCCTTGACGCGTTCAAGGTTCGGCGGATAGGGCGCGACGAACACGTCGAGATCTTCAGTGTTGCGAGCCAGGCCGTGCAAGCTCATCGCCACGGCGCCGAACACCGCGTACTGCACGCCGCCTTCCTCGAAGGCCGCGAGCACACGCGTCAGCATGTTGTAGTCCACGCCCCATCAGTCTACCTTGTGGATCCCTCGCGCTCCCGACTTCACGCGCGTTCCCTTCCCGCGCGTCGTCAATCCGTTCGACGATGAGTTGCCGGGACGTCGTGAGTGGAATTGGTCCGCACCGCCGTCTATTGACCGCCGATTCAGCGTCGGGATGGCGCTGGTGCTAGCGAGTTGACACCTTGGCATTCGGGAGATCGATATGCCGCGGGCGCGCGAGGCTGTTGGGCGGAAGTGGAGGCTGCCGCGTGTGCGTGGTGGGTCGTCGCGGGAACTGCGGCCCGTCGCCCTGAGGCCGCGAAGAAACAACGGGCGCGCCGCCAGCAGCGGCGCGCCACGTCGTCAGACGCTTCTGATCGAGCCGTTGAAGCCGTTGGGGTAAAACCCGCCGCGCGTCGCGCCTGTTGCGTTGCTCGCATAGACGATCGAGAGGACCTGCGACGGCGTGCGCGCCGGCGTCAGGCCGTTGTCGACCACGTTGAAGAGGCGGCCGTTCGGCGAGGCGAGCGGCGGCACGTCCGCGCCGTCGAGCTGAGGCACGCGGATGTTGCGGTCGTAGACCAGAAAACGCAGCACGCCGGCGTGCTGCGCCTCGGTAAGCCCGATACTCGCCGCCGCCGCCAGGATCTCGGCGCTGCGAAGGAGCGGCGCTGCGCCGTTGTAGGCGGTTACGCCCACGTCTTCGAATGCTCGCGCGAGCGTCAGAAATTCCGTCGCGTTCCGGAAGCCGAGACCCAGCGCCTCGAGGTTGATCGCCGGCTTGGCGACGGCCGCGCTGCCGAGCGCCGCACGCAAGAACTTGACGTGCATCTGCTCTTCGTTGGCGAGGTTCAACGCCACCTGCGCCGCGCGATCGTCGAGCGACACCATGGCGCCGCCCGTCTTGGCACCCTCACTGCCCACGCCGCTTGTCCCGATCCCGAAGTCGCCGATGCGCTTACCGGTCGTCGCCACCGTGTAGAACTCGGCCTCGAGATACTCGAGGTTGAGGGCGAAGTTCAGGATATCCACATCGGTGATCGACTGTGCCGCTGCCTCGCGGCCGCCAATCAGGCTTGCCGCACCGATGGAGAATCCCGCGGCCATCGCCTACTTGGCGAATCGGCGGCGGCTGACGCCGCTCTGGACGAGTTCCTGCAAGGCTTCCTCTTTGGTCGTCATGAATCACTCTCCTCTAAACGATATCCGCTGGTTGCAGATCTTTGCGGGCGATTACAAAGCAAACGGTCTGCCAATCGCAGGAGGAGGGACATGGCGAAGGATGCTGAGCCGATGTCAGGCTCGGATCGCGACCCCACTTGCGGCGCTCCGGACGCGCCGCGTCGCGGTGGCCCCTGTTACTGCTCTACAGCGACGCCTTCTCGCGATCGCGGAGAGCGCGCACATCATCGTGCGCCTGCCGCACCTTGGCGGCCTGCATCTGGACCACGTTCTGCACAGCGGGCGGGAGCGTTTCGTTCAGCGCTTTCTCGTAGGCGGCCTTCGCCGAGTCCTCACCGCGCTCGGCTTCGGCGAGCACCGCGCCGGAATCCCTGTCGGTGACTGCCGACTTGATGTCGATCCACCCGCGGTGCATCGACGCGCCCATGCTGCCCGACTGCTCAGGATCGCCGCCAAGACTGCGCACCAGCGACTGCAGCTCGCGCGCCATCTCGCCGCGTTGACGCGAGTAGTCGAGACACGTGGCTTTCAAGCTGGGGTTGTCGAGCGCCTCGGCGGCCTGCTTGAAGCCGTTCTCGCCATCCTTGCAGGCCTCGATGAGGTTGTTGAGCACTGAGATTGCGTTGTCGTTCTGCATTGTGCACCGCCACTTCCGTTTGTAGGCAAAAACTGAAACAGCTGCGAGGCGCGCCTCGCACCCGCAAGCATGTCAAAGTGGTTTGCCTCGCTAGCTAGCTAGCTAGTCCATATACTTCTCGCCCGGCTTCCGGTCGGTCAGTCGTCTTGACGCGACCGAACTTGACTCATATTCGCCGCCGTCAAGGCTCCCAACAAGCACAGCTAGCGGTAGTAGCAAGAGCGGGGCCACCACCAGCTGAGCGGCCAGGCTCCCACCGCCTACCCCCTTGCTTGCCAATTCGTGAGCCGCGCGCATCACGTCTCGCCGGCCGGTTGTCCACTGGTTTGGCCGCGGCCGGCTCGGGGCTCATGTACGCGGCGGTGCCGGGAGTTACTCCGGGCCTGGGTCGGATGCAGGGAGCGGGTCGGCGAGTTGGTCGCGTTGGCGCTCGACGTGCCGGCGGGGTCCATCGCTTTCGCGAGGCGGAAGTCGAGCACTTTCACCCAACCGCCCGCGTGCACCTTGATATTCATGGGCCTGAGAACGCGACGAACGATGCCCTGCGCGTACGATGCTTCGAGCGCTTCGGCAATCTGCTTCGCGATCGGCAGCGCCTAGGCGGTCGGGATCGCGCCTTGTGCGATGCGCCGCGACAGATCGTCGCAGCCCCATGACGATGAGCGGAGGGGCCTCAGCTCGGCCGTCTTCGGCTGCCGACCCTTCGGGCCGGCCCTCGCCAACCTGTGCCGTGACCTCATCAAGGAGGTGCGTGCCGGGGACGAAGCCAACCTGCGGATTCTACGAGCGACGCCAGCGTCGGCCGTCGGTTGCGGCGGCGGGTGCGCGCCGCCGGTCACAGATTAGATGACGGTGGCGTGATGACCGCGCCGAGCTGACGCAGCAGCCCGAGCTCGTCCTCCGCGGCCCACCAATCAACGATCTTGTCATTGACAACACGAAAGATATGAATGGCGCTCACGGCCACGCTCGCGTCGATCACAGCAAACACGTCACGGACGATTGCGGGCGCGTTTTGAGATGACGAATCGGGCATGTGTCTCCTGGGGTCAGCGACACGAACAAGGTTAGCGCTTCAGGCGCGCTAGCGGTACATGTTAGACCAAGCCGCGACCTGCGACGGTCATCGCGCGGCGCGCAGCGCGCGGCGCCCCAGTTCAGCGAACCAAGATGATGCGCAAACCATGCGCGATCACGCCAGCGTTGGGCAGTGGAATTGTTCAGCTAGTGTCTGCTCGGCCTGATGCGACGAGTAGATCTGCTGGTCGCCGAAGGCGTGAGCGGAACGGGCGACCCGCTTTCTGGCGGCGCCGCCCCGTCCGGTCGCTGGTGATCAGGCCACTCTTCGCCCCACGAACATGCGATAGAGCGCCAGCAGCAGGACCGCGCCAAGGATGGACATCAGCCAGCCGGCGGCATCGCCGGGGCCGTACAGGCCCAGCGACTGTCCGATGAAACCACCCAGAAATGCACCCGCGATGCCCACGAGGATGGTCACGATGATGCCCCCCGGATCCTTGCCGGGCATGACCAGTTTCGCGAGCGCGCCGATGATCAATCCCGCAATAATCCAGCCGAGAAACCCAACCATTCGCGCACCTCTTCACTCGAGACGCCCAGTGCGGGCGTCGGTTACAGCTCCACGGAGGATCCGTGATGCGTTCTTCTTTGCACATCCCGATCCAACTCGGCCTAACGGCGGATGCGATTGCCGAGCACGAAGCCCAGGAGGCCAAACGGCGTCACGCCGAGGAATGCCTGAACGCTGGTCAGCAGATTCACCGCGTCCTGGCGTGCGGCGAGTCCCACGACGGCGTCGCCGGAGGTCGTCATCGCCAACAGACTGAACACGGCGAGGTCATTGAGATCGTGGGTGACCCGGCCGTCGGCCGCGTGAACCACGGCATCGGCGGCATAGTAGACGCCAATGAACAGCAGATAGACGAACACCATGGCCGCGAGCACTCGCGGGATGCTTTCGCCGTAGTCGCACAGCCACTCGGCACCCTGGTCACTGCAGTAGCTGGTGAACGGAAAGATCGCGGCGGCCCGTCGCCCCCGCCGCCAGGTCATGACGGCACGCAGACGATGCGCGTGCTTCGTCATCCGCCGCCGCCGGCGATAGGCCCAGCTGGCGGCCTCGGCGTCGCCGAGCATCTCGAAATTCCGTTCAAGGGCGAGATACCCCTTGGCGGCGTCGTTCCATTGCTCGCGCAGGTCCTCGCCGAGTGGGCCGCCGATCTGCTCGGGCGTGATCAGGGTGTGCGCCATGACTGCGGCGGAGAGCGAGACGCCGCGCAGGTCGCACGACAGCAGGTCGAGACCGTCGAGGCGCGCGGGCGCGAGATTGGCGCCGGCCAGCCGGGTGCCGGCGAGACGGGCGCCACGCAGGTCCGCATGCGCAAGGCTACCGCCGGACAGATTGGCAAGTTCGAGATTGGCGTTTCGCAGGTCCGCGTGTGGCAGGTCTTCTGCGCACAACGACGCCTCCTGCAGCTGCGCGCGGGTGAGCGTCGCCCCGGTTAGTATCGCCTTGTTGAGATTCGCGCCCCACAGGTCGGCGCCCGACGCATCGGCGTGCTCGAGGCAGCTGTCCGTCAGCCGTGCGAAGCGCAGGTGAGCCCCGGTCAGCCGTGCGTCCTCGAGCAGCGCGCCGGTGAGATCGGCGCCGCCGCACTGCGCGGCGCTGAGATTCGCGGACGCCAGATCGGCGCCGACGAGACCAGTTCGTTCGAGCACGGCGCCCTCGAATCGCGCCCGCCGGCGGTTGCCATGCAACAGGTTGGCGTCAGTCAAGTGGGCGCCGCTGAGGGTCGCGCTCTCCAAGGAACCGCCTTCCAGTGCGGCGCCAGACCAGTCAAGGCCTGAGCTAGGCGTGCGCGGAAGGTGCAGCGCCGCCAGCGCACCGTCGAGAGCGGCCGCAGAGAGGTCGACGCCCGCCAGATCGACGACGTGGCCGCCGCGCCGGATCACGCCGCCCTCCTCGAACCGCCGAAGGACCGGCTGGCTCGCATCCGCTGCCGCTGCGCAGTCCGGGCGGGATGCTGGCATTGTCTTCACGGCGGCCATCGTTTCTCGCACGTCAGTCCTGGCCCCTACCGGGCTTCGACAGAATCTCTGCGATTTGCGCCAGCAGCTTCGCCAGATCGACAGGTTTGGTGTGATAATCGGCGCAACCCGCCTCCAGCGCGCGGCCGCGATCACCGGCGAGCGCGTGAGCCGTAAGCGCGATCACCGGGATGTCCGCGGTTGCCGGATCGGCCTTGACCAGGCGCGTGGCCTCCCACCCGTCGATGCCCGGCATGTTCATGTCCATCAAAATCAGATCGGGATGCTCCGCGCGCGCCGTGTCGGTGCCGGCCTGGCCATCGACGGCGATGAGCACGCTGAACCCGTGCCGTTCGAGCCGTCGCGACAGCGCGTCGCGGTTGTCCTGGTTGTCTTCGACGATGAGCAGCTTCGGCATTGCGTTCCTCGGAGTAGTTATGAGCGCGCCTCGCCGCGGGTGTCGCCCGCGGAGGGCCGGATGAGATGACGGTGGACGATGTCGCGGATGTCGCGCAACACCTGAGAGTGGCTGTGCGCGCCCTTGCGGATGATTGATTCGACCCGCCCGGACAGCCGGAGGCGATCGTCGTTGGTCAGATCTTTCGACGTCAGAATGGTCACCGGAATGTTGCGCCATCCAGGTTCGCGGCGCAGCTGGGTGAGGAACTCGAAGCCGTCCAATTCGGGCATGATGAGGTCGAGCAGGATCAGACCGACCGCTCCGCTCTGAAGGCGGGCCAGCGCTTCGAAGCCATTCACCGCCTCGTCCACCGTCCAGCCTTCACGTGGCAGGAGCCGTCTCAGCACATCGCGCGTCACATCGTCATCGTCCACGACGAGCGCCACGCCGCCGGGCCGGACCATTTGATATTTCGACAGCAGTCCAACGAGCTGCTCGGGCTCGAATGGCTTCATCACGTATTCGTCGGCGCCGAGAAGGTAACCGAGGTCGCGGCTCGGTGAGATGGTCAGAAGCACGACCGGCACGTCGCAGAGCACGGGGTCGGCCTTCAGTGCCGAGAGCACCGCCCAGCCGTCCATGCGCGGCATGATGACGTCCAGGAAGATGATGCCCGGGCGGAAGCGGCGGGCCAGACGGAGGCCTTCCTCGCCGTCGCCTGCGACCACGGCCGTGACGCCTTGTTCGGCCAGCACCTGGACGAGCGATTCGCGCACCGTCGGGTCGTCATCGATGACCAGCGCCCCACCGTCCACGAGCGTCGATTCGCGTACGGCCCCGGGCTCGGCGGCGGGGCCTACCGTCCGCGGCAGGCGCACGGTGAAGGTCGAGCCGCGGCCCAGTTCGCTATCCACGCCAATCGTTCCGCCCATGAGCGCCGCGAACTCGGTGCAGATGGCCAGCCCGAGGCCGGTGCCGCCGTACTTGCGCGTCACCGAGTCATCCGCCTGCACGAACGGCCGGAAGAGCCGTGCCATTTGCGTGGGCGTCATGCCGATGCCGGTGTCGCTCACGCGCAGCAGGATCGAATCGCGGTCAGCAGACGGGTCTCGCGCGGCCTGGACGCCGATCGTGCCGGCGGTGGTGAACTTGGCCGCGTTCGAGATCAGATTCAACAGAATCTGGCGCACCTTCGTGACGTCGGCGTGCATCTCGCCCAGATCGGGTGCCACGTTCACGGTCAGCGTGTTGCCGTTCTTGTCCAGCAGTGGCCGGATGGTGGCGACCACGTCGTCGATCTGGCGCCGCAGGTCGGACGTCTCCAGGTGCAGCTCCATGCGCCCCGATTCCACCTTCGCCAGGTCGAGCACGTCGTTGATGAGCGAGAGCAAGTGCCGGCCCGCGCGTCGAATCTTTTCGAGGTCCGGGACAAACTCGGCGACGTTGCGATCTTCGGCTTCTTCCTGCAGCAACTCGCTGTAGAGAATGACGGCGTTCAGCGGTGTTCGCAGTTCATGACTCATGTTGGCAAGGAACTGGCTCTTGGCGACGTTGGCCGCTTCGGCCGCCTCCTTGGCCAGCTTCAGCGCATCCAGCGCGCCTTTGCGCTCGATCCCCACGGCAATGCCGTTGGCGACCGCGCTCATCGCGTCGAGTGTCGCCTGCGGCAGCGGACTGCGGCCGAAGAGCGCCATGACGCCGACGAGACGGTCTTCGACAATCAGCGGCAGGCCTGCAAATGACGTCATCCCGTTCTGCGCGGCCCATTCGCGGTCGATTCCCGGGATGTCGCGCTGCACGTCGTTGGTCAGCTGCGCTTCCCTGGTCTGGGCGATACGGCCGATTTTCAGATCGCCGAGCCGGATCTCGCTGTGCGGACCGTCCAGGTGCGTGTAGAGGCCGGCGCTGGCTCTGAGTACCAGCACCTCGCGTTCGCCGTCGAGCATCCAGATGCGGGCGAACGCGGCGGCCAGCCGCGACACGAGCGCCTCGGCGCACGCGCGCAGCATCTCGTCCAGCGTCAGGCTGCGCGTCAGCGCCAGGCCAACGTCGGCCGTCAGCGACGCCAGCCGCACTTGTTCGGCCATCACCTGCGCGTGACGCGTCCGTTCGGTGATGTCTCGGACATAACCGGTGAACATCGGCGGGTCTTCGAGAGCGATCGGCGTGACGGCCAGCTCGATCGGGAATTCGGTGCCATCCTGGCGCATTCCGACAATCTCGATGCGCCGGTCGATGACCGGCCCCACACCGTGCGCCAGATAGTGACGCAAACCACGGCGGTGCGCCTCGCGCAGGGACGGTGGGATGATCAGTTCGGCCATCTCACGCCCCACCGTCTCCTCCCGGGTGTAGCCGAAGGTGCGTTCGGCCGCGGGGTTCCATTCGCGGACCCGGCCGTCCGCCCGCATGGTGATGACGCAGTCGATGGCCCCGTCGAGGATCGATGAGTTCAGCGCGTTGCTGCGGCGCACCTCCTGCTCGGCCCGCCGCCGTTCGATGTATTGTCCGATCTGATTGCCGATCGTCACGAGGCCGCGGAGCAGCACCGGGTCGGGCGTCTCGACGCGGTCGGCGACGAATTCGACGACGCCGATAATCTCGCCGGCACCGCGAATCGGGAAGAGGATGACGGCGTGGAGACCGACCTCGGCAGCGACGCCTGCGCGCGGCCGGTCAGGGCACCGGCTGATATCGACGTCCCAGAGCGGCTGCTCCTGCTGCCAGGTCCGACCCGGCAGCCCTTCACCCGGCGCGAACGCCAGCTGGCAGGTCATCTTCTCGAAAGGTGCATAGGCGTCCGAATGGCTCCAGGTGGCACGGCAGCGCAGCACATTCGCCGCGCCATCGACGAGCCACAGGGTGCCGAGCTTCCACTCGAGCGCCTGGCCGACCCCGCTCAGAATGCGCGTCGCGGCCTCCTCCTCGGTGGCCGCCTCGGCGAGAACGACACTGACGGCATTCTCGATCTGGCCGCGGCGCTCCGCCAGCCGCCGTTCAGTCACATCGACGAAGCTCACCACCGCACCGTTGACACGGTCGCCAATCCGCACAGGGGACGCCGAAAACTCGATCGGCAATGGCGTGCCGTCGCGGCGCCAGTACAGATCCTGCTGGTGCTTGATCTCGAGGCCTGACTGCCGCACCGCCACGATCGGGCACGCGTCCACCGGATATGGGGAACCGTCGGGCCGGGTGTGGTGCACGCTCTCGTGCATCGACCGGCCGATGAGCTCATCGGGCCGCCAGCCGAGCATGGCGGCTGCGGCACGGTTGGCGAACGTACACAACCCCTTCGAGATCGACGCCGAGAATGCCCTCGGAGGTCGAATCGAGCAGCGCGATGCGTTCCTGCTGCTCGCGCTCGGCGGCGGCCGCACGGCGTTCGGACTCGCGCAGCGCTCCTTTCAGCTCGATCTCGGTCATCACCGAGGTGGCCAGCTCGCGAATGATCGATAGCTCCTGCTCCGTCCACTCGTGCGGCTCCGAGTCGATCGCGCAGAACGAGCCGATGGTGTGCCCATCGACGGTCGTGAGTGGCATGCCGGCGTATGCCACGACACCAAGATCGGCAATGGCCGGGTGGCCGGCAAACGCCGGCTCGGTGCGTGCATCGCCGACAATCAGAGGGGCAGCACTCGAGGCCACGTGACGGCAAAACGAATGGGATAAGGGCGTTTCCCGCGCCGACGCCCAGGGCTCTGGAAGCCCGACCTGACTCTTGAAGAACTGGCGCCGGTCGTCGACCAGCGAGACGAGCGCGACAGGGACGCCCAGGATGTTGCTCGCCAACCGGGTCAGGCGGTCGAAGGCCGCGTCGGGCGGCGAGTCGAGCAGGGCGGTCCGCCGGAGGCTTTCGAGCCGCGCGCTCTTGCGGTGCCGAACTTCGCCTGGCGTCGCGGCAGGGCCGGCATCAGGCACTGGCGGTCTCCGTCGCGGCCCCGTCGGACGCCCGGCGGGCGCTAGCCCTGAGCTGTGTGAGCGTCTGCTGCAGCGACGTCGTCAGGTAACTGGCGCCCGACTGCCGCAGCTGCACCAGCAGTTCTTCGTAGCCATCGGTACCCCCCCAGCGGGCGACGATAATCAACAGCCCGGGATAACGCTCGCGTATTTGCTCGCAGAGAAAGTTGGTTTGCGGCAGCCCGCCGGCGGGAAGGCTTGAAATGACGACGGCCGTCGCCCCGGAGGCACCAACCTGACGCACCATGTCAGCGGGCAGCATCCGCGTCGTGCAGTTCGTCATGCGTCCGCCGCCATCCTGCACGACGCGCGTCAGCAGTGCCAGGGGGATCTCCTCGCTCTCGACATGCGCCGGCAGTCCGATGACGTGGAGTTCGGCGGTGGTCACGGCAGCGGCGTCAGGCACCGCCATCACCGGCGCAATTGCGCTGCGCACCGCCGCTTGCACCTCGAGTTCCTCCTCCCGACTGAGGGAACCGGCCATCCGATCCCTGCGCGCCAGCGCCAGCGCCGGAATGAGGACGTCATCGCCCGCGGCCACCCGGCTGCGCGCCGCGGCCTCGAGGGCGACTGGTTCGCCGGCTGGTCCGCCGTCGGTGAGCACGCGCTGGTAATACTCGATCGGCGGCGCGAGCGCGCGCTTGTCGCCGAGCAGCAGACCGAGGGCGCGTACTGGCGCGAAGTGCTGGCCGACCACCGCCAGGCAGACGGTGAGGGGCGTTGACAACAGGAGTCCGATCGGGCCCCAGACCCAGGCCCAGAACGCAGCGGCCGTAAGGAGGGCGATCGGCGACACGCCGGTGTGATGGCCGAAGAGAAGCGGTTCGATGACGTTCGCGGTGGCAAGGTCGAGGACCGCGAAGTAGGCGAGGATCATCAGCGGCTGCCCCCAATCGGGCGACGTCGCGAAGCTCACCGACAGCGGCAAGAGCAGCGCGATCCACGTGCCGACGAAGGGGATGAAGCGGAAAAGCGCCATGAACACTGCCCACAACACTGCGTACGGCACGCCCATGAGCATCAGCCCCGCCCCAAACGCTGCGCCGAGGGCGGCGTTCACCATGAGCTGCATCAACAAGTAGCGGCCGACCCGATCGGTCGAATCCTCGATCGCGCGCACGGTGCCGATGAGACGCGACGGGCCCAGCGTGGCGAGCAGCCGGCTCCGCAGATCCTCGCGGCCAAGCATCACGAACACCATCAGCACGACGACCAGCGCGGCCGTCGCCACCGGCTCGAGCATGGTGATGACCGGTTCCAGGGTCTCGGCAAGGTCAGTGTCGCGTTCGAGTTGGACGCGTGCAGGAGGCGGGAGGTCGGACGGAGCCTTCGGCTGCGCCAGCTCTTCCAGCATGGTGGCGACTCTCGAGAACGGGCCGTCGCCTCCGCGCAGACGCTCGAGCTTGGCTTCGATCTCGGATTGATGCTGCGGCAGTTCCCGCGCGAGAGCGGCGATCTGGGAGATGATCAGGAACGCGAGCGCTCCAGCGACAGCGAAGGCTATCAGCAGGGTGGAGAGGGTGGCGGCCACCCGTCCAAGTCCGCGGCGCTGGCCCCAGGACACCACCGGCGAGAGGACGAACGCGAGCAGAATAGCCAACGCCAACGGGACGAGCACCGGCTTGGCAATCGACACCACGAGGACCGTCAACGCCACCGCCGCGAGCTGGTAGAAGTAGGACTGGACGGTCGCGAGGGAGGAGCCGGGGCTGTTCATTCGTAGACCATGGCTTGCCCTATTCAAATGTTAGGCCGTATGGCTCAGGCGCATTGCCTTGGGAACGAGCGAGATCCGCACGCGCCTGAAATCGACAGTTCCGCGACCGCCTACCGCGGGATGCGAAGGGGGGCCAACATGGTGCCCAGCTGGCCTGGATGAGCCGATCCAGGGGCCGCGCCGGATCGAGCCCGTCGGGCATGTGACAGGCGGGCAGATGAACTGGCGGCGGAGTGCGGGCTGCAAACCTCGCCCGCCGCGACACGCCGTCGCCGTCACTTCAGAGAACGTCAGACCGGCCGCGAAGCCGAGGGCGGTCGAAAGCGGCTGGGCACGCTCGGTGTTCACCACCCGAGAACGTCTGCGTGCGGAACGCGAATGCGGCCATCGCGGCTACAACACGCAGTGCAAGAAGAACGGCAGCAAGAAGTCGGTTGGCGGCGTCGCCTACACCCTGGGCCGTGCCAAGGACACCTGGCGCATCGTGTCGTACCGCGGACATCCGAAGGGAACAGTCGTCCCCGGCGACTGACGCCCGAGCCGCGCACGAATGGCCGCGGGTCCGGCGGAAGAAGCGGGACAGCACGCGAACGGGCAGAAAGAACCCGGGGCGACAGGCGATCCACCGGGTGCCATCGAGGGAGAGCCCGCCGCCGGGGACCACGCCAGGCACATGCGGATGATGC
>JBQTIE010000005.1:0-16708 GCA_052389315.1 Acidobacteriota bacterium | reverse complement strand
AACGAGGATTTTGTACCCGTTGTGGAACCGCATAACGGTCTGGCGCGCGGAGCGCGCCAAGACGACAACGCGAACCAGCCAAGGGCTTCCGGGCGAAGGGGATATCAAGGGCAGCCCTTGGCTGGTTCGGCCCGAACACACGACCGAGGTCCGAAAGCCGGAACACCGAGGTGTGCGGCTCGAACCGCGCGCACCATGGCGTGCGCACTATTCCGAGCGCAGCGAGCGGATCGGGTCGATCTGTGTCGCCCGGCGCGCGGGCAGCAGATTCGCCACGAGGGCCGTGGCCACGAGCACGACGACGGCGCCCGAGAGGATGGCGGCGTCGTACGGCGGCACGCCGAACAGCAGCGTGTCGAGGAGACGGGCCACGCCCAGCGACCCTGCCACGCCGGCCAGCACTCCCGATGCCGTCACCGACAGGCTGGTTCGCAGGACGCCGCGCGCGATGTCCGCGCGCCTGGCGCCCAGCGCCAATCGGATCCCAATTTCCCGCCGGCGTTGCCGGACGAGGTACGACGACACGCCGTAGGTGCCGCCCAGGGCGAGGACGAGCGCCGTCAGCGCGAACACCGCCAGCATCCACGAGTACGTCGTGCGCGTGGCCATCGTCCGCGCAAGCGCGGACTCCATCGTCTGCACGCTGAACAGCGGCAGCTCGGGATCGATCTCCCGGACCGCGGCGCGCGCCGATGCCGTGAGGTCATCGGGCTGCCGATCGCTCTTGAGAGCCACCGCCATGCTCTGAAGCGTGCGTTGTGGCAGCGGCCAGTACACGCCCGGCCGCATCGGCTGCTCGAGCCCGTAGTGCCTCACGTCGTGCACGAGGCCGACGACGCGGTTCCACGGAGCGTCGGTGCCGGTGGCGCGGATTCGGCGGCCGACCGGATCGTCCACGCCGGGGAAAAAAGTCCGCGCGAACGTCTCGTTGATGATGACCACCCGCTCCTGCGGCTCGCCGCCGCGGCCGTCGTTGGGCGCGAAGAGCCGGCCCGACTTGAGCCGGACGCCCATTGTCGCGAAATACGTGGGTGTGGCAACCCGGTTCACGACCACGGGATTGAGAATCGCCTGGCGCGAGCGGGGGCTGGCCTTCTGCCATGTAGAACTGCCCCCAGTGGCAGCTGAACGGCGGGCAGTTCACCAGCCCGACCGAGCCGACGCCGGGGAGTTGGGCCAGGCGCGCCTCCAAGCGGTCCCAGAAGGCAAGGATCGCTTCGCGGCCCGCGTAGGTGGGGCCGGGCAGGGACAGGCGGAACGTGAGCACGCCCTCGGGCGAGAATCCCGGATCCACATCACGGACGCGGTCGTAGGCGCGGACCAACAGTCCGCCGCAGACCAGGAGGATGGTGGCGAGGGCAAACTCGACGCCGATGAGCGCGCGAAGCGTTCGCCGGCCGCCGGATGCCCCGGCTGAACCTGCCTGCGTGTCGTTCATCGCGGCACGGACGTCCCCGCGAAGGGCATGCAGCGCGGGCGCCCAGCCAAAGAGCACCGCGGTCAGCGCCGACATGGCGGCGGCAAACGCCATGATTCGCGCGTCGACGCCAAACCGTGCCCACGCCGGGGCGCCGTCCGGCATCAACTCGACGATCGCGCCGATGGCCCACTGGCCGAGGAGCAGGCCGAGCCCGCCTCCAAGCGTCGCCAGCATCAGGTTCTCGACGAACAACTGGCGGAGGAGACGGCCGCGGCCGGCGCCCACGGCGATGCGGATGCCGATCTCGCGGCGGCGGGCGAGCGCGCGGCCGAGCATGACGGCTGCGACATTGGCGCAGGCGACGAGCAGGAGCAGTCCGACGGCGATCGACAGCGTCGAGGCGGCCGTCCGAAAATCGCGGACGTTGATTTCACGCAGCGGCAGGACGAACGGCGACACGATCCGGTCGCGATCCCGGGTGTCGAAGATCGGCTGATGGGCGCGCAGCAGATCGGCCTCGGCGTCGGCGACGGTGACGCCGGGCTTCCGCCGGGCGATCACGCTGTACTGATAGCTCTCGCCGTCCTGCGCCGGATCGCCTTGCAACGGAATCCACAGCCGGGTGCCTCCAGGGTAAACCTCGGCCTCGTCCGGCAGCACGCCGATGATGGTGCGCAGACGCCCGTTCAACTTGAGGGTGCGCCCGAGGACACGCGGATCTCCCTGAAAGCGTTCTTGCCAGATACCGCGACTGATGAGGACCACGAGATCGCCGCCCGGCTGGTCCTCGTCGGCCGTGAACATGCGCCCGAGGACGGGCTGGACCCCCAGCACGTCATCGAACTCGTGTGACACGAACGCGGCCGAGAGACGTTCGGCACCGGTGCCGTCCGACAGATTGACATCCTCCCGATCCCAGATGGCCAGCGCCTCGAACTGCCGCTGCCCTTGCCGCCAGGCGTCGAAATCGGGAAAGTTGACGCCGGTCATGTCCAGGTTCCACTGCGGCGCCTTCTCGTTGACGAAGACGAGGCGGTCGGCGTCGGAGAACGGGAACGGACGGAAGAACAGTCCGTTGATCATGCTGAACACGGCGACGGTGGCGGCGATGCCCAGCGCCAGCATGCCAACCACGAGGACGGTCGCCGCAGGCTGACGGCTCAGCGATCGCACGGCGTAGCGGACGTCGGATCCCAGCATGACGGGCCTTTCTCGAGGGGCGACGCCCACGCGTCCGCGTTGTCCGATCCGGCGCTTCCACTCGCGAGGCCAGGCGCCCGCCAGATCGAGCAAACCGCCAGCCCAGGACGCCACCACTGCCCTGGCTCCGCGCTGGCGCGCCTCCGCCAGCGCGGACCCGAAGACGGCTTCCATTTCCGTCGTGTGACGGCGGAGGCGTCGGGGCAGGAAGCGAAGCAGCCAGCGGTACACGCCGAGACTGCGATCGGCCGGTCGGCTCACGACGCCTCCCCCGGCCGGCGCAGCCGTGCGCGCGCCACCTTGATGACTGCGGCCAGGCGGTCGGTCTCCACGCGGAGCGCGCGCTGTCCTGCGCCTGTCAGCGTGTAGAAGCGCTTCTTGTCGCTCTCCTCCACCGGCGGTTCCTGGACCTCCTCGATCCAGCCGCGGTCGAGGAGGTCGTCGAGCGTGCCATAGAGGGTGGCCGGCCACAGGCGCACGCCGCCATCCGAGAGCCGCTGGACGTCGCGGGCGATCGCCAGCCCGTGCCGCGCCCCGTCGGCGAGTGCGAGCAGCACGTGATACTCGCGGGTCTTGAGGCCGGCCGACGGCACGTCGGGTCTAGGGCGCAGCGCCATGGGCGTATTGTATTAGGTCATATAACAGCATGGTGTCAAGGCGGCCCCGGTCGATTTCCGAGATTCGGTTCTTGTCGCCGATCTGGCCTGACTAATCGGCGCGGCGTCTCGCGAGTGCCGGCAGCCCCTTGTTGAGTGCAGTTCAATCACGGGTCTTTCTCGGAAGTAACCCTCCCACTTGACAGCGTGCCGTCGAGTGGTGGTTAATAGCCGGACGATGTTCCGTCGACGGCATTGCTACTGTTGCTCGTGTCCTGGGGCCCGGAAGGGTCTCCGCATGCCATCGACCTCGCCCTGCGTTTCGATCGACTGATCGACGCGCCTCACAAGCAAACGGTTCGAAGGCCCGGAGACACGTTCCCGGGCCTTTCGTTCTTGCGGCGCGCGGCCAAGGCCGTGCCGCTCCGCGCCACCGCTCTGCAAGATTTGCCGGACAAAGGCGCAAAACGCTCCGCACGCAGCCGGGGGAACTGATGCTGGCCGAACACAAGGCCCTATTGGATGAAATGACCGACTCCTTCTCGGATCGCCTCCGAGCGCCCATGGGTGAGGCGAGTCACGAGCTTCGCGCGGCGCAACCCGGCGGAATGGTGGTGCTCGTGACGGGATTGGCCTCTGCCGGCAAAGCGCGGTTGGTGGCGGCGCTCGAGCGCCGGTTGCGCCCCGCGCGGATCTCGGTGCGAGGGCTTGCGAGCAACGCGCCCCCTGAGCCGGGTGAGGCCGTCCTGCACGTCCACGCCGAGAGCGATCTCGAGGCGATGGTGGAAGGCGCGCTCCAGGCCGCGGAGCGCAGGTCGGCCCGCGCCGCCCATCTGGTCGTCCCGGTAGACTGGGAGCCCGTCGATCGAAGCGTCAACCGGGCGATCGAGTCGCTGAGAGCGCGCGGCGTCGTCACCGACGTACGTGGCGCGTAGCGCCATGGCACGCACCTTGTTTCCCGCGTTTCTCGACCTCGTTGGCCGTCGTGTCCTGGTCGTCGGCGGAGGCACGGTCGCCTCGTCGAAGATCCCACGACTCCTCGAAGCCGGCGCACACGTGGTCGTCGTCGCGCCCGAGATTGCCCAAGCGATCGAGCGGATGCCGGTGGAGATTGTCCGGCGGCCTTTTGAGGCGGCAGACCTCGACGCCTGCTGGTACGTGGTGAGCGCTGCGCCCCGGGCCGTTAACGCGGCGGTCGCACGTGAGGCCGGGATTCGCGGCATCTTTGTCAATGCGGTCGACGACCCCCGTCACGCGACAGCCTTTGCCGGCAGCGGCTTTCGCCGTGGCCCGGTCACGGTTGCGCTCTCGACGGGAGGAGAAGCGCCCGCCGTCGCGCGCGTCCTGCGCGAAGCGCTCGAGCGCCTGATCGGCCGTGATGTCGAAGATTGGACGGCGGTGGCGTCGCGACTGCGCGAGGACTGGCGCCGGGAGGGTCGCCCGATCCACGAGCGGCGCGATGCGCTCCTTGCCACGCTCGCTGAACTCCATTCCGAGGCCGTCAGGGGTTCCTCCCATGCCTCCACGGGCCTGACCGGCTTGGTCTCTCTCGTCGGCGCAGGTCCGGGCGATCCCGAGCTGCTGACACGCCGCGCCGCTCGCCGTCTGGCCGAAGCGGATCTCGTGCTTTACGACGCGCTGGTGGCCCCGGCCAGTGTGTCGCTGGCCACGCGCGCCCAACGGGTGTTCGTGGGGCGCCGCCGCGGGTCGCCGACGATGGGACAGGACGCGATCATTCGGACCATGATTCGGGCCGCGCGCCGGGGCCGTCGCGTGGTTCGCTTGAAGGGCGGCGATCCGTTCGTGTTCGGCCGCGGCGGCGAAGAGGCTCTGGCACTCCAAGCGGCCGGCGTCCCCTTCGAAGTCGTTCCGGGCGTGTCGTCGGCGTTTGCCGCGCCGGCCTCCGCGTCGATTCCCGTGACATATCGAGGCGTCAGCCACGCAGTGCTGGTGACGACGGGGCACGATCCCGACCGCTTCGCTCGTCTCGTCGCGTCGGTCGCACCGGATGCCGCGACGATCGTCGTGTTGATGGGCACGGCGCAGCGGGCGGACATCGCCCGGGCGCTCGTCGAAGCCGGGTGGCGATCGTCCATGCCGGCCGCGATAGTGTGGAACGCATCACTCCCCGACCAGACGGTGTGGGCCGGCACCCTCAATGGGCTGGCGTCCGCCGACGACCTGGGCGATGCCGGAACCATTGTCGTCGGCGACGTCGTCGCTTTGCGCAGCGTGTTGGCGGCAGATCTGCCGGATCGGCACCCCGACTCCGCCTGCGCAACCAGAGCCGCTGGTGCCGCACGGGCGCACGGTTGCGCCAGCCTCGCGGTGCCGCAGGAGATCCGCAATGGCTGAAGTCGAGGGACGCCAACGTGCATCGTTCGCCAAGGTCGCGGACATCGACGAGTTCGTGACGATGCTCGAGCGGTTCGAGCGTGGCGAGATTTCCGCGGAGGACTGGCGGAAGTTCCGGCTTGTTCGCGGCACCTATGGGCAGCGGCAAGACGACGTTCAGATGCTACGCATCAAGATTCCACAGGGTATCCTGACGGCACGGCAGCTCGAGGCCCTGGCTGAGGTCGCGGAGCGTTATGCGCGGGGCTTCGCGCACGTCACGACCCGACAGAATATTCAGTTCCATTTCCTGAAGCTCGCCGACGTCGAGACGATCATGCGGCGCATGGCCGACGAGGGCATCACGACACGCGAGGCTTGCGGCAACTCCGTGCGCAACGTCACCGCCTGTCCGTTTGCCGGCGTCTCGGTCGACGAGCTCTTCGACGTCACCCCGTACGCCGAGGTCCTGACCAGGTACTTGTTGCGCCACCGCCTGGCGTCGATTCTGCCGCGGAAGTTCAAGATTGCATTCGAGGGGTGTCCGGAGGACCACGCTTTCACTTCCATCAACGACATCGGCTGGACGGCCCGCATCGCGCCGCACGAGGGGAGACTGACGCGCGGTTTTCGGGTGACGGTGGGCGGGGGCACCTCCATCATGCCGGTCAGCGGGCGTCCGCTGTTCGACTTTCTGCCTGCGGGTGAGATGTTCAACGTGGCCGAGGCGATTCTGCGCGTCTACCATCGCCTTGGCGATCACGAGCACAAGCAACGGAACCGCATGAAGTTTCTCATCAAGGCCCTGGGATGGGATCGCTGGCGAGACGAAGTCCTGGCCACGCTCGCGGACGTCCGCGCGGAGGGTGGCGCCAGCCTGCCCTTCGATCCCGAAGCGCCGCCCGTCGAAGGCGCTCCCGCCTGGACCCCCGTGCCCGCCCCGTCGATTGAGACCATGACTCGGCTTGTCGCCGCCACCCCGGTCGCGGGCCCAGGCGTAACACCAGTGGTCAGGCCCATGGAGGCCGATCCGGCAGCGCTCGAAGCGTGGCAGAAGACCAACCGCCGACCGCAGCGCCAGGACGGCTTCGCGATTGCCGTGATCAAGCTGCCCCTTGGGGATGTCACGGCCGGTCAGTTGCGCGCGCTCGCGCTGATGGCCGGCGCGTTTGGGGACGGAACGATTCGCGTCACCCCCGATCAGAACCTCTTCATGCGCTGGGTCCCGGATGCCGCCATCGCGCCACTCTACGAGCGACTTGCCGCAGCCGGCCTGGGCGCAGCCGGAGCCTCGACGATCGGCGACGTCACCAGTTGTCCGGGCGCCGAGTCGTGCCGGCTCGCCGTCACGCAGTCGCGAGGACTGGGCCGAGTCTTGAGCGACACCCTGGCCAACCGCCCCGACCTGGTCGAGGCGGCGGAAGGAGGATCGATCAAGATCAGCGGCTGCCCCAATGGATGCGGCCAGCATCACATCGCGACACTGGGCTTCCAGGGCAGCGTCCGCAAAGTGGACGGTCGAGCCGTTCCGCAGTACTTCGTCATGGTCGGCGGCGCGGCAACCGACGACGGAGCGACGTTCGCCCGGTTGGCGACGAAGGTGCCGGCGCGGCGGGTCGGGACGGCAGTGGAGCGGCTCTTGGAGTGGTTCCGTCGTGATCGAATCAACGGCGAGTCCGTGCGGAGCTTTTTCGGCCGCGCGCAGGCTCCTGCCGTCAAAGCGCTGCTCGCCGACCTCGAGGCGTTCGTGCCGGCCGACGCGCACGCGGACGACTACGTCGACCTTGGCGAAACGCAAGCCTTTACGCCGGAAATCATGGAGGGAGAGTGTGCGACATAGGAGCCGGGCGAAGCTGCAACTGTGATCAGCGACTTGTCCACCATGTCGAGCGACGAGACGGCTGGGAATGTCGGTACCGGTGCGTAGGGGCTCGCCCTGATTGGCCGAGACGCCCCGCGGCGATGGAGCAGCCCGGCCTGCAATTGCCGATCGGCACCCCTATCTGAAGATTCATGCATCAAGGGCTGGTCAGCCGGATGGGTTTTCAGATTGACCGCGCCGATTGTGGTGTTTCAAGACGGAGGTCCCCTCAGTCACGTGATGTGCGGTGCCGGGCAACCACTCCTTACTTCGGCGCGCGCAGGTATCTCAGCAGGTCGCTGTCAGTGCCGATCACGAAGAAGGTCTTGCCATCCACGGTTCGCTCGTAGGTCTCCAGCGATTTCATGAACCCGTAGAATTCGGCGTCGCGCCCGTACGCCTCGGCGTAGATCGCGGTGGCCTCGGCGTCGGCCTTGCCGCGCAGCTCCTCTGCGGTCCGGTACGCCTCCGACTGGATGCGCTGGAGGTCGCGCTGGCGTTCGCCCTGGATCCGCGCCGCCTCGCCCTGCCCTTCGGACCTGAACCGCTCGGCGATGCGCTGCCGCTCGGCGATCATGCGCGCGAAGACGTCTTTCTCCACCTCGTCCACGTAGTTGATCCGCTTCAGCCGGATGTCGAGCACCTCGATGCCGAGGTCCAGCGTCCGCGCTTGCGCCGCCGCGAGAATGCCGGTGGCGATCGCGCGCCGGCCCCTGGCGATCTCCTCCAGGACAATGCGCTCCTCTTCGTTCTCGATTGGCACGCTCTCGGAGGGACGGTTGCTGCTCCGCACCAGCTCGATCAGGTCGTAGCTGGCCACCGCGTTCCTGGTTTCGCCGTCGAGAATGTCGTCGAGGCGCGACTGTGCGCCGCGCTCGTCGCGGAGCCGCTGGAAGAACTTCAGCGGATCGGTGATCCGCCATCGCGCGTACATGTCCACCCAGATGAACCGTTTGTCCTTGGTCGGCATCTGGTTGGGGCTGCCGTCCCACTCGAGGAATCGCTTCTCGAAGTAGTTGGCCGTCTGGATGAACGGGACCTTGAAGTGCAGCCCCGGCGACGTGACAGGACTGCCCTTGGGCTCGCCGAACTGCGTGATGATCACCTGCTGGGTCTCGCCCACCAGATACGTGGAGGCCGACCAGAGGATGAGCACCAGCAGCGCCGCGGCCGCCCGGACGATCAGATTCTTCGGATTCATCGCTCACCCCCCGGCTTCTGCGGGGGGTCGCCGAGCAGACCCCTGAGCCCCTCGAGCGGCAGCAGCGGGATCACGCTGCCCGACCCTCTGTCCATGAACACCTTGGCGCCCAACCGCGGCAGCACGCGCTGCATGGTTTCGAGGTAGAGACGGCGGCGCGTGACGTCCGATGCCCGCCGGTACGCCTCATATGCGGCCTTGAACCGGGTGGCGTCGCCTTGCGCGCCGTTCACGCGTTCGAGCGCGTACCCTTCGGCCTGCAAGATTGCCTGGCCCGCTTCGCCGCGCGCCCGCGGGATCACCTTGTTGTATTCGGCGCGCGCCTCGTTGATCAGCCGGTCGCGCTGCTGCTGCGCCTGGTTCACCTCGTCCCACGACGGCTTCACCGGGTCGGGCGGTGTCACGTCCTGCAGCACGATCTGTTCGATGACGATCCCCATCTCGTACTGGTTGACCATGTCCTGCAGCAGCCGCTCGGAGGTCGTCGCAATCTCCTGGCGGCCGACCGTGAGCACCTCGGTGACGGTGCGGTCGCCCACCACCTCGCGCATCACCGCCTCGTTCATGCTGCGAAACGTCTCGGTGAGCCCGCGGACCTTGAACAGGTAGTTGTACGGATCCGTCACGCGGTATTGGACCACCCACTCGACCACGGCGACGTTGAGGTCTCCGGTGAGCATGACCGACTCGCCCGAGAAGGCATCCGTCGAAAAGCGCGACTGGATGCCAGGCACCGTGGTGCGGAACCCGAACTCTTCCTTCAACTGGCGCTGAACGGGCACCCGCATCACGTCTTCGACGAACGGGAGCTTGAAGTGGAGTCCAGGCTCCGTTGTTCGCACGTTCTGCCCGAAGCGGAGCACGAGGCCGACCTCTTCGGGCTTGATCTGGAAGGCGACGTTGGCCAGGACGGCGGCCGCCACGACAATCCCGGCAGCGACCTTGAGCACCTGCGGCGTCATCCACCAGGGTCTCTTGATGCGCCCCACGTCCCTGAAGTCTGGTATCCAGTCGGCGGGCCCCCGCGGGCGGCGGTCGTTCATGTCCATGTCACTCCCCGTACGCGAGGGTATCAGACTTCCCCCGGCGGCACGTGCGGAGCCGGACCAGAAGTAGCATGGCGCGCGGACTCACGGCGCGCCTATCCCGACCACAGCGCCGTCACTCCGATTCATCGGCTTCTTCGAAGAAGAGCTGTTCGAGCGCCATCTTCGCGATTTCCCATTCGGCGTACATCACCTCGCCAACCACGAACCGACAGAGCCCGCCTCCATCGACAGTGACAATGGCGGTGAAGTGGACGTCCACGTCTTGACCAGACACGTTGATGCGACTCCCGACGCGCTCGAATCGAACGATCGCCGAGACACTGGAGCCGACACGTCCTTGCACCGCACGAACTACGTCGAACTGTTCACCGTCGTCGTCATATTCGAACTGCCAGCCGTCGCCACGACCGAGCAGTCCGTTCCGTCGCCGTACATCCTCCTGCACGCGAGCCCGCAATCGTTCGAACATCGATGCCGCGTTGCAGCGGGCCTGAGCCGCCACCCAATCCAGATCGTCCTCGGCAGTTCCCTGCGGCATCGACTTTCTCCGTGTGATTGATCGCCCTTGCTCGGACAGGCCGATTGTTGGCCAGAATCCCTCTGGTGCCAAGCGCGATCACACACGCGCGATGATCGCTGGCACAGGATGACTCGATCAAACGACTTGCCCTTATTTCGGTGCTTTTTCGGTGCTGACATCCGTTGCCGCGGGCGGGGCCGTCGCCGCCCAGGGCGCTCAACCGGCCGCCACCGCTCCATCGGGCGGACTCTACCCATGTCCCCGGAATGGACCTGCGGAAATGTTGGAGGCGCCGCCCGGATTTGAACCGGGGATGGAGGTTTTGCAGACAGGGCCGGGACGTCTATGTTGTTGATTCGTCCTGCTTTCTGTCGGCCCTATTCCCCCGTTTCCCCGGCGTTTGGGCGTAATTGTTCCCAAGTTGTTCCCAAGGTCATATCCGTCTCCACGCACGCCGTGGGACCACCCATTACTCTCCGGTGGAGAGGCTATACTGGCGTCATGCACCTCGTGCTGGAACTTCCCGACGAGCTCTCCGCGGCGCTGGCCGCCTCAGGACGGGACCCTTCGCGTGCCGCGCTCGAGGCCATCGCCCTGGAAGCGTATCGCGAACGAAAGATTTCCACTGCTCAACTGCGCCGTCTCCTGGGGTTCTCGACCCGCTACGAGCTCGACGGCTTCCTGAAGGAGCACGAAGTGTGGTTGGACTACACCGCGCGCGACCTCGAGCAGGATCTGCAGACTCACCGGCGGCTCGACCTGTGAGCCGTCATGCCGTCTCGGATTGTCATTTCGGATACCTCTCCGCTTAACTATCTGATCCTGATTGACCACGCCGACATTCTGCCTGCGCTCTACACGGAGGTCTTGATCCCAGAGTCGGTGGCCGAGGAACTCAGTCACGCCGCCGCGCCAGAGGCTGTGCGCAGCTGGGTGGACAAGCCTCCATCCTGGCTTCGGATTCGACCGGCCGTCGGCGACCCGGGGCCTCTCCCGTTGGAGGAGCTGGATCGTGGCGAGCGCGATGCGATCCTTCTTGCGGTTCACCTGCGAGCGGATCTGTTGCTCATGGACGAGCGCGATGGTGTCGAGGCGGCGAGGAGTCTCGGGCTGACCACCACGGGAACGCTGGGTGTTCTCGTCCGGGCCGCCGAACGCGGAGTGATTGATCTCGCCGCCGCAATCGGCCGCCTGCGTGACACGAACTTCCGTGTCGATCCTCTCCTGCTCGAACAGCTTTCCACGAACTTGCGACAGCGGTAAACGCCCGATGTGCTGGTGCTCGTGAGCGGGTGACCGCATGGCCCTGGCAGGATTCCCTGATGTCGAAGCCGATTGACGACGTAACGACGCTCCTTGCGCAGCTCACGGCGCCAGGCTCCTTCGCCACACGGCGTACGGCAGCGCGATCGGATCTGCGCCTCGAGGTCAAGGGTGTGGGGCGCATCGGGTTCCCGGTCACGAAGGCCACGGCAGCCAAACTCTGTGCAGCCGGCCTGCTGGCACGGCACGGCTACAAGACCGAGACGCGCCTCGATCGCCGCGTCCGCGACACCTGGGAGGTTCCGGCAGGCCGGATCGCGATCGACAAGCGCCGGTGGGACCGGACGCTGCTGCCGCAGCTCGAAGTCATCCGGCACGATCTCGGCTTGCCAGAGGACTCCCGCCTGAAGGTATCGCTCCACAACCTCCTGATCTACGAGCCCGGGCAGTTCTTCGTCCCGCATCAGGATTCTGAGAAATCCGACGATATGATCGCCACGCTCATCGTTCTGCTCCCGTCCGACTTTTCCGGCGGCGAGATGGTGATCAGACATCACGATCGGACGGTTACATTCCGGGGCTCTCGCCAGGACCTCGCCTTCATCGCGTTCTACGCCGACTGCCAGCATGAGATTCGTCCGGTCACCCGCGGGTACCGCGTCGCGCTGACGTACACCGTCAGCTTGACGGGCGCCGCGCGGTCAGCGGCGGCAGCGCCGGTTCGCCACGTGACCGCGCTCGCCGACGGCGTGGAGCGGTTCTTCCGCACGAAGGCCGCTCCCCGCTGGGCGCACGACGTGGAGCGCGAGCCGCCCGACCGACTCGTGTATCTGCTCGATCACGAGTACACCCCGCGTGGGCTCGGATGGAATCGGCTCAAGGGCGCCGACCGGGCCCGCGCCGCCTCGTTGCGCGACGTGGCGCAGCGCCTCGACTGCGAGGTCTTCCTCGCGCTTGCGGACGTGCACGAGACATGGTCGTGCGAAGACGAGGACTTTGGCTACGGCGGGTACGGATATCGGCGACGCCTTCGCCGCCGGGACCTCGCCGATGATGACCTTGCCGAGCAGGAACGCACAGCGGCACGGCGGCTCATCGAGCTGCTCGACTCAGCCATCGAGCTGCGCCATTGGGTCGGATCGGGCGAGCGCCCGGAGGCAATTTCAGCCTCGGTGGACGACCAGGAGTTGTGCTATACGAAGCCCTCCCGAGACATGCGCCCGTTCCGGTCCGAGCACGAAGGCTACATGGGGAACTGGGGCAACACCGTGGATCGGTGGTATCACCGGGCGGCCGTCGTGCTCTGGCCGCGTGAGCGGACGTTTGTCATCCGCGCCAGGGCATCGGCGGACTGGGCGATTCGCGAGGTGGCTCGCGCGATCGACGACGGCCGGCTGGACGAGGCCCGGCAGATGACGGAGCGACTCGTCCCATTCTGGGAAGGGACCGCCCGGCTCGCGACTCAGCGGGGGTTCGCCGAACGCACGCTCGCCGTCGCAGGACGACTGGACCACACCGATCTCGCTGCTGCGTTGCTCGAGCCGTTCACCCTCTCGCACCTGCGATCGACGCGCGCCGCTGGAGATGTGGCTACCCTTCTCGAGCGCTACGGCCTCGACTGGTGCCAGATACGATTCCGAAGGTGGGCGCATGACACCGGCTCGCAGACGCGCGACGAACGAGTGGCCTGGATCGGGTCGTCACTGCCGGTTGTCTGCCGAGTCCTGGCGAAGACCGCCGCACCGGCCGGGGTCGCGCTGGCGCGGTGGCTGGTGAACGAACAATGGACGTACGTCGAGACGCAGGTACGCGAGGCGAGTGAACACGTCAACCCGGCAGACGCGGAACGGGCGGCCCGCGCGCTGAGCCGGCCGCTATTGAGTGTGATCAACAACAGCCTGATCGCGTCCGACAGCGAACTCCATCAGAACGTCATCGCGTTCCTGTCATCGCCCGCGTCAGAGCATCCGATTCCGGCAATCGTGCATCTCTTACGCGCCGCGCATGACCGTGAACACGAAGAAGCGCTGCCAGGACTGGGGCTGCAGCCGGTGCACGCCTATTGCGCCCGTTCGCTTCGGGACGCAGCGCGCGGGCCCGCTCGTGCGCCAGATGACTGGTCCATCGCCGTCGAGCTTCGGTGCTCGTGCCCGCTCTGCGGCAACCTCTCGCGGTTTCTGCGTGCGGCCGGTGAACGGACGCTGGAGTGGCCGCTCGCCAAGGAACGTCGCGCGCACGTGCACGCGCAGATCGATCGACACGGCTTGCCCGTCTCACACGTCACGCGGCGCACGGGAAGTCCGCACAGGCTGGTGCTCACGAAGACCGACGCCCTCTTCGAGCGAGACGCCGCCGCGCGCGACGCGGCCCTGACGGATCTCGCGTGGCTGACGACGACGGCCGATGCGTTTGCCGCGGCGGTGGGTGTCTGACAGAAGTCGCCGGAATCGTCCGGACCAATGCCGCATCAACTGACACCGGCCCACGCAATTGGCATCGCCGTCGGATCCGTGTTTCGCGAGGTTTCGCCTGGTGTCGACCGTCGAGGTCCGGCAGTGGTCCGTGCGAACTGTGACGGCCAGTGCAGAGCGAGATCAGGGGATGCGCGTTGGCGGTTGCCGCAGAGGTGGAGGTCCTGGAAACCTCCATCCCTTCATTCGGAACTTCACGCCCAAACACTTTGAACCTAACAGCTTACGGCTATTCACGCGTTCGAGCAGGTCGCGAATTTGGCACAACTTGGGAACAGCTAGCGACGCGTCGAACGCCGACCGCTCGACCGAATCGACGATTTTCTTCGGAAATGTTGGAGGCGCCGCCCGGATTTGAACCGGGGATGGAGGTTTTGCAGACAGGGCTGGGACGTCTAAGTTGTTGATTCGTCCTGCTTTCTGATCGGCCCTACTCCCCGTTTTCCTTGGTGTTTGGGCGCTATTGTTCCCAAGTTGTTCCCAGCTTCAGAGGCCTCACAAGACAGCACGTCGGATCGTGTCTTCGCACTCTGACGACCCGATGGCCGCCGGTAGTCGCCGGCGGTCGGCGGCTGTTTGCAGACCAATCGAGCAGCTGCTAGCATTGCTAGCAGCTGGAGGTGATCCGAACGTGGCTCAGCTCATGGTCCGTAACGTCGACGAAGCCGTCGTGCGGGAGCTCAAGAAGCGCGCCGCCCGGCGCAATCACAGCGCCGAGCAGGAGCATCGGGAAATCCTCGAGCAAGCGCTGTTGCGTCCCAGGCGCCACTCGCTTGCCGAGGTACTCGCGGCGATGCCTGACGCCGGCAAGGATACCGACTTCGAGCGCCGCCAGGACGACCGGCGGACGTGACGGCCGATGTATCTCGTCGACACCGACGTCATCAGCAACGCGCGAAAGCGCTCGCGCGCCAATCCCGGTGTTCGGCGATTCTTCCAGGATGCTGCGACGCAGGGAATCCCGTTGTTCCTCTCGGCGGTCACGATTGGCGAACTGCGCCAGGGGGTCGAAACGGTGCACCATCGTGGTGACGTCGCGCAGGCGGCTCGCCTTGCTCGTTGGCTCGGCACGATCACACGCGATTATGCTGACGCCATCCTCCCTTTCGATGAGGATATCGCGCAGATCTGGGGGAAGCTGCGGGTCCCACATGCGGAGAATCCACTGGACAAGCAGATCGCCGCGACAGCCCTAATGTACGGCCTCACCGTGGTCACCCGCAACGTGCCCCACTACGAGCCGACGGGCGTCGCCGTCCTGAATCCCTTCACGTAAACGACGAGCACCGAACTACTTCGGTCTTGCGATCGACTGCCTGCGGCCGTTCACGAGACGGAAGAACGCTTCGTCGGGAAGGGAGAGCCCTCCAGGCCTGGCTCTCGGATTGGCGAATGTCACAGTGGGAACCCCACCTTCCTCGGGCCACACGTGAAGATCCCAGTACTGCGGATGCCACACGACGAAGCCCACGTCTAACTTCGGACGCGGTGGCTCCGCTGACGCGTCGGGCGTGACGAGCATCTTGCCATTGGTGAGGTGCCAGCCCGCGTCATGAATGTACCATTCGTCGTCGGCGATGCAGCGCAGACGCGGCGGGCGCGATCCAGGCTGACAACGGACCGTGTAGGCCCATCCAATGAGTTGGTACGGGCCGTCCGGTCCATCGAAGTCCCGCCAATCGGACGGAGCACTGGAGGGTGAAGGCGCGTACAGGAGCAGGTGGGGCCAAGGAGCCGTCGCGCGAATGTTTCCGACAGGCACGGCCCCGTGCGCGAGCACCACGTGGCCATGCGACATGATCCAACCGGCGAGCGGTCCTCCGGGCTCAATCGCCTTTACCAGCGAGTCCAGCTTGGCGCAGACGAGCGCGAGGTGGCGGGCGCGATACGCCGAGTCATTGTCGACGTAGAGACGCTTCGGGATGCCGCGGCGCAGGATCGCGCGCTCGAAGACGGGTAAGAAGGCGGTGACCGTTTCGCGGCGCGTGAAGGCCGCGTACGGAATCATCCGGGTCGCATCGTCGAGCAGTGCGATCAGGTAGGTCTTGTGGCGCCGGCGATCCTCGGCGTCGAGCACCGTGGGCCCGTGCATCACATCGCTCATCCAGAGCTCGTTGGCGGCGTCGTAGCTGAAGGTGCGTCAGCGCCGGCCGGGGACCGCCGCGTGTCGGCGCGCAAGAGTGACGAGCATGACAGTTTTTACCACAGCAGCAGACGCGCGAGCGGCCAGTACGCTCCCCGATTCGCGTAAGCTCCCTTTAAGCTCCCCTTGGCCCGTACGGACGGGTCAGCGGCGATCGAGATCTTCGAAATCGTTAGGAAAATTTGGAGGCGCCGCCCGGATTTGAACCGGGGATGGAGGTTTTGCAGACCTCTGCCTTACCACTTGGCGACGGCGCCGATGAGGACCGGATCGATCAAGGGATTCTAGCGCAGGAGGACTCGTCAGCTCGCGATCTGCCGAAGTTGGCTTGCCAACCGAAGCTCATGCCCTGGGATGATCGGCCCACCTTCGCTCCCACGCGATCTCGCGAGCGACGGCGGGCAACCTTCGCCTGCGATCATGAGCGAAGGTTGGAGCGGGAAACGGGATTCGAACCCGCGACTTCGACCTTGGCAAGGTCGCACTCTACCACTGAGTTATTCCCGCCCGACGGTTGCAGCCTTCAAGTCTAGCAAACGCCCTAATCGCCCGGCAACCCAAAGAGCAGGTGCGCGAGGTGCCGCCCACGTCGAGCGTGGATCGACAGGCGATCTACCACCCCGGCCGAAACGCGTCCTCGATCACCACAA
>JBQTIE010000004.1:0-5038 GCA_052389315.1 Acidobacteriota bacterium | reverse complement strand
TTCGCCGCCGCCTTCCCTGCGCATCGCCGTGCACAGCGCGGTGAGCGGGCGCCTGCTCGAAGAAGTGCTGGATCACCACGGCCCTGGCAAGAGCGTCGTGTATTTCAACGAGGATCCGCGGTCGTTCGTCCTCGTCATCGAGCCGGCGAGCGTCGAATGGACCGTCGACGTGGCAGAAGGCGTGGCGGGCACTCGTCGGCGGTAACGCGGCCACGTCACACGCCGTCTGTCGACTCGGCCCAGAGGTCGGAAACCCCCGCACACGCGGTCATTGACTCACCGCCCGGATCTCCCGCGTCGTCATGCCGTCACGGAGCATGGCGGGACCAGTGGCGGACGAGCGTGTTCGACGTCTGCCGGGGCGACGAGGCGACGGTCGAACGGATCTCTGTGATGCGCTTGCAGTGCGGCCATCGCACGCCGGGCCGCGGCCCGCGTCCGCCACTGGTCAGGGCGCTACGCCGATCGCAGCCGGCCGTCGCCGACGAGCACGCTCGTGCCGCCCACCTGGACGCGTGTGATGTCGCTGCCCGACATGGCGAGGCGGATGTGGATGCGGCTCGGACGCCCCATCTTCACGCCCTGCGCGCTCACGATGCTGCCGGCGTTCGCCGCGGACACCAGGCCGTGCCTGGCCAGGTAGCAGCCGAGGGGTCCGCTGGCCGATCCCGTCGCGGCATCCTCCGATCCGGTCGCGCCCACCATGCGGCTGTAGACGGTGGCGCCGTCGGGACCCTGCTCGGTCGTGAACACGAAGATGCCGCGGCGCTGGACGCCGGCCTGCTTGAAGAGCGCATCGAGCTCGCGGCCGTTCATCTGTACGGCGTCCACCGCGGCGCGCGTCGTGAGCGGCGCGTAGAAGAAGGCCGACCCGCACGACACCTCCTGGATGGGCAGGCTCGAGACGAGCTGGCCGGGCTCGACGCCGATGGCTGAGGCCAACGCCGGGCTCGGCTGGAGCGAGGGGCCGTAGGTGGGGCGCTGCTGGGTCATCCACGCGAAGCGCAGGCGCGGGCCGTCCCACTCGAGCGCGACCGGCGTGGGCCCGATGCCGAGCCCGAAGACGTACTCCGCCCTGCCGGCGGCGATGAGGCCTTCGTCGGCGAGTGCGAAGGTGGAACCGATCACGGGATGTCCGGCGAACGCCATCTCGCCGCCGCGGCCGAAGATACGAAGGCGCAGGTCGGTGCCCGTCGTCTCGGCCGCGAACGTGAACGTGCACTCCGAGAAGTTCATCTCGCGGGTCATCGCGGCCATCGCGTCGGTGGTCAGACCCTGTGGCTCCATGAAGACCGCGAGCTGATTGCCGGTGTGCGGCCGATCGGTGAACACGTCGTAGTGCAGGTAGCGTCGAAGGTTGGGCACGCGCGCGACGGCTCCGGCCGTGCCCTGTGCCCACGCGGCTGCCGGCACGGCGCCGAACGCCCCCAGCACCGCGGCCTTTGTCCATCCCCGTCGAGTGAGCTGCGCCATGCGAGTCACTCTAGTGCCCCGGCCCAGTGATTCGCGACATAATTCGCGGGCGGCGCATCCCGCCTCGCGGCGTTGCTCGTCGCTCAGATATGCCCAATATCCTCGCTCCTCGCGCCTGGCGATCCGGGCGCGGCGCTCCGCGACTTCTGCCACGAATCACTGGGCCGGGACACTCGCAGGTGATCGCGCACATCGGCCAGAGCACAACAGGCACCCGTGGCGCCGCCAGCGTGGCCGGCATCCCCTGGTGCTTCGTCTACGGTGCCTGTCCCTGCAGGCGTCACCCGAGCAGGGGATTCTTCACCCGCAACGCCGGAAACAACGAGAAGTCACGGTCGGCGGTCCAGAATTCGTGGACGGCGTGCCGCAGGCAGAGCGCGGCCACGCGCGCGTCGTGGATGCGCGGGCCTTCGATGCGGGCGGCGGCCACTAGTCCGCGAAACAACTCCCAGTAGTCGTCATCCTCGGCCAGCCTGGCGAGCGAGGGCGACTCGAACCAGGCGTCGAGCTGATCGAGCGCGGCCGGAATCGGCGTTGGCGTGCGGAAGATGCGGGGGTGTGTCACGATGGCGAGGAACTCGTGGATGCACGGCCACGGGATGGCCCAACCCGACGAACCCTCCGCCAGACCGCGCACGGCCCGTTCCGCAGGGAGGTGCCAGTCGGCATCCTCACGGTGGGCGTACACCAGGATGTTGGTGTCGACGCCAATCATGCGCCGCGCCCCGAGTAGCTCAGGTCTCGGATGGCTTCCCAATCGCGGAGCGAGCGGCCCGCGACGAGGCCATCACCGCGAAACCCGGCCTGGCGGAGCGTGAAGGCGGCGGGCGGCTGGCGTCCGCGGATCACCTGACGGAGGCCCCGCTCGATCAGTGCCCGTACGGTGGTCCGGTGGCGGATCGCGACCCGCTTTGCCTCCCGAACCAGCGCGTCTGGCAGCTCTACGGTTGTCTTCATACAGGACACTGTATCATCAACGGCCGTATATATGGGTCCCGTGCGGCTGCGCCGGGATGGGCGATGCCGCTGCCCGCTGACCGCCCAAACCACGAGGTCAGCCCCAGTCCTTGTCAGCTGTGGACCGCGCGTGACGGCGAAGGTCAGATCGCGCAGGCGGTTGCTCAATGGCTCGCGACGTGGCTTTCGGCCCCACGTGGCGTCGGCTGGCGTTCGGGCAGCCACTTCGCGTAGCGTTTACGGGCGTGCCATTCTCGGCCGGGTTGCGGCTGGGCTCCTACGAAGTCGTCGGCCTGCTTGGCGCCGGCGGGATGGGCGAGGTGTATCGCGCCCGCGACACGCGGTTGGGTCGCGACGTCGCCATCAAGGTCCTCCCCGCGTCGTTGGCGAATGACGACGCGCGCCTGCAACGGTTCGAGCAGGAAGCGCGCGCCACCTCGGCCCTCAACCATCCGAACATCCTCACGGTGCACGACGTCGGGACGGCACCGGCGGAGAGCGGCGGCGCGCCGTATCTCGTCATGGAGCTGCTCGACGGCGAGGACCTTCGGGCGTTGCTCGGTGCCGGTCCGCTGCCGCACGCCAAGGCCATCGACTACAGCGTCCAGATGGCCAGTGGGCTGGCGGCGGCGCACGAGAAAGGGATCGTGCACCGCGATCTCAAGCCCGAGAACGTCTTCATCACGGCCGACGATCGCGTGAAGATTCTCGACTTCGGCCTGGCGAAGCTGGCGCCGCTGGCCCCGGAGGGGATCGCGGCGACGGTCGCCACGCGGGGGCCGGTCACCGACGCGGGCACGGTCATGGGCACCGTCGGCTACATGTCGCCCGAGCAGATCCGCGGCGAGGCCGCCGACCACCGGTCGGACATCTTTTCCTTCGGCGCGCTGCTGTACGAGCTCTTGAGCGGCCGTCGCGCGTTCCACGGCGACACCGCCGCCGAAACGATGACCGCGATCCTGAAGCAGGAGCCGGCCGAGCTGAACGCCGCACATGCGGCGATCGGCCAGCCGGTGGAGCGCATTGTCCGGCGGTGTCTGGAGAAGAAGCCCGAACGGCGATTCCAGTCCGCGCATGACCTCGGCTTTGCGCTGAGCACGCTGACGACCTCGTCGAGCGCGTCGATGGCAGGTGCCGGTCTCGAGGACGGCGACGCGCATGCGCGGGTGAGGGCTGGTCCCGCGCGTGGGCGCTTCGCGTGGCTCGCCGCCGTTGGCGGCCTGATCCTGGTGGCGCTCGGATGGGCGGCCGCGTACTTCTCGCGCCCGCCCGTCGTGGACGTGCGTCCGGTCACCGCTGCCGTCGTGCCGCCCGCGCGATCGAGTGTCGGCTCCGTCGCCGTTTCACCGGACGGCCGGTGGCTGGCGTTCTCGGCGGTCACTGGCGGCAACATGCAGCTCTGGGTGCGCGCGCTCGAGTCGTTGTCCGCACAAGCGCTTCCCGACACCGAAGGCGCGTCCTACCCCTTCTGGTCGCCCGACAGCCGCTTCATCGGGTTCTTCGCGGGCGGCAAGCTGAAGAAGATCGCGGTCACGGGCGGCGCCGCGCAGACGTTGTGCGAGACCGGCGTGACCCAGGGCGGCACGTGGAACCGCGACGGCGTGATCGTCTATGCCGCGCTGGGGTTTGGCCTGTATCGCGCGCCGGCGTCGGGCGGCGAGCCCACGCTGCTCATGGCGATCGATCGGGCGGCCCAGGAATCCAACTACCACTCCCCATCATTCCTGCCGGATGGCCGCCACTTCCTGTACGGGCACTGGGGTGCGCGGCCGGACCTCGACGGCATCTACGTCGGCTCGATCGACGGCACGCTCAAACACCGGCTGGTCACCGCCCATTCCGACGCCGTCTACGCGCCACCAGGTTACCTGCTCTTCGTGCGCGACGGCGCGCTGTTGGCCCGGCCGTTCGACGCCACTACGCGGGCGTTCGACGGCGAGCCGGCGGTCATCGCCGAGCGCGTGGGCCGAGTGCCGAACATGTCACGCGGGCTCTATTCGGTGTCGGACACCGGCGTCCTCGTGTACGACCCGATCCTGAACCGTCAGAGCAAGCAGCTCGTCTGGGTCGATCGCGGCGGCTCGGTTCTTCGCCGGCTCGATGCCGTCGGCGGGTGGACGGCTCCATCGCTCTCCCCGGACGAGACGCGCGCCGTCGCGGACCGCATCGACATGGAGACCGACTCGCGCGATCTCTGGCTGCACGACACGACGGGCAGCGGCAGCAGCTCGCGCTTCACCTTCGACCCCAACGACGATGTCGAGCCCGTCTGGTCGCCCGATGGGGACCGCATTGTCTGGGCGTCGAATCGGGGACAGACGTATTCCCTGTACCTGAAGGCGGCCAGCGGCGTGGGACAGGACGAGCCATGGAGCGCGTCACCCAGGCTGACGATCCCCCTCAGTTGGTCGCCCGATGGCCGGTTCATCATTTCGTACGAGATCGATCCGAAGACGAAGCGGGACGTCTGGGTGCGGCCGCTCGCTGAAGATCAGAAGCCCTTCCCCATTCTCCAGAGCGCGGCCAACGAGATTGGCGGTCCGGTATCCCCCGATGGCCGCTGGCTGGCGTATGCGTCCGATGAAACGGGATCCTACGAGGTGTACGT
>JBQTIE010000003.1:0-1815 GCA_052389315.1 Acidobacteriota bacterium | reverse complement strand
CGAGTGCGCATTCAAGCAGGACAAGCATTGATCTTCAGCCACCCTCTAGAAATCTTGCCTGGGCGATGTCGTGGCCGAGGTCAGAATTACCCTTCATACGAAGCCAGTAGTGTCCCAACGTTATTCGAAGAGATTCAACTGATTGGCGGAGACTGGCTGAGTTGGCGCCCGTGGCTGCAGGGTAAGCAGTTGATCTATCGGCATTCGTTCGAACATGGTGAGGCTCAGGATTTGTAGCATCTCGTAGAGGCTGGCGGACTGGTTGAGCCTCTTTTTGAGGATGGCGACCAGCACGTAAACCGAGACGGCGATCCAGATTTGGGTTTTGACGGCGTTCTCGGTGGTGCCGAAGAAGGCCTTGATGCGAAGGTGCTGCTTGATCCATTTGAAGAAGAGTTCCACCCGCCAGCGCATGCGGTAGAGCTGGGTAATCGTGAGCGCCGGCAGCGTGAAGTTGTTGGTGAGGAATACGAACCGCTTTCCGGTTTCTGGATCGTTGAACTTGATGCGGCGCAGCGGTGCTTCGAAACCTTTGCGCGAATAAAAGCCCGTGAGCAGCACGGTCTGGTCGCAGACGAGCCCGGTGGCTCGGTCGACCGGGTGCGAGTAGCGACGCTGTGCTTTGAAGTTCGACTTGGCGCGGGTGACGAAGAAGCTGCCTGCGTCAGTGAGCCGGGCCAGCCGCTCGAAGTCGATGTAGGCTCGATCCATCACGTAGAAGGCGCCGGCCTCGGGCGTGAGGTGGTCGAGGATATTGACATCGTGGACCTTGCCGTCGCTGATGAAGATGAAGGATGGAATGCTGCCGCGCAGATCGAGCAGCGTGTGCAGCTTCACCGCGGCTTTGGTCGATCGGAAAGGTGCCCAAGGAAACACCGACAGGCACAGATCGATCGTGGTCGAGTCGAGGGCATAGACCGTGTCCTTCAAATCGATGCCGAGCGGCTCCTCGGCATAGAGTCGTCGAGCGATCCCGATCAGGCTCTGGGCGAAGTCGCAGTACATGCGCCAATCGCGCGTCGCATTGGCGTTGGCCAGCGTGTTGCGGGCCACCTTACCGCGAATGCCGAGGTGATAGAGTTTCGTACTCTGTGCTCGCAGACAGGCCTCGATATCGCGCAGGCTCTCGCGCCAGGTCAGTTGCGCGAAGGCCATGCACAGATACTGGTCGAGACAGGAGAAGTGCTTGACCTTGTGTTCGCCGTCATAGCGGGCCACGCACCGCTTGAAGGTGCTGAGCGGCAGGTGCTCCATGATCTGAGCGAAAACGAGTTTGCCTGGGTTCATCGGCGACCCTCGCGATGGACGCCATCACGGGCTCGCAAATGCAGCGATTCGAGTTCAAATCGAGACCAGCCAAAGACCCCAATTATCCATTCCGCATCAGATCGTTATGGCGCCTCCGGCGCTCAACGTTGGGACAGCAATGATGCCGCCCATCGAATACGCGCGGCAAGCCGGCTACCATGTGCTGACCTGCGACAGCCGCCCCGATAGCCCCGGTCACCGGCTCGCCCATGAGTCCTACCGCGTCAGCACCGTCGACCAGAAGGGCGTGTTGGAATTGGCCACGTCGCGGGCCATAGACGGCATCGTGTCTTTTGGATCGGACGTGTCTGCATTGACCGCCGCCGTTGTTGCGCGTGCGCTGCGGCTGCCAGGCGCTGACCCCGATACGGTCGAGATGCTCACGCGCAAGTCGCTGTTTCGGCAATTTCTCAGTCGCAATCGATTGCAGCAGCAGCGCTATGCCGCATTTCGCCGCGACGACCTCGAAGCGGCTGTAGCTTTTGCCAGGGATTTTGGCGCGTCGGC
>JBQTIE010000002.1:0-48276 GCA_052389315.1 Acidobacteriota bacterium | reverse complement strand
CTCATGCCCTTCAACAGCCCGCTCGCCGGCATCGCCTGGAAAGTGTTTCCGGCGCTGTTGTGCGGCAATGCGGTCGTCGTCAAGTCCCACGAGCTGACCCCATATACGGGCGTGCTGCTCGGACAACTGCTCAGGGACGCGGGCCTGCCGGGCGGGCTCTATTCGGTGGTTCAGGGCTTTGGCCCCGAGGTCGGCGCCCCACTGGTCCAGGACGCGCGCGTCGGGGTGGTGAGCTTCACCGGATCGGCGGCCACGGGCAAGCTCGTGCAGCGCATGGTCAGTGAGCGCCCGGTCCTGGCCAAGGTCTGCCTCGAGCTCGGCGGCAAGAACCCGCTCGTGGTGTGTGACGACGCGGACATTGCCGTCGCCGCCGAGCATGCGACGGCCTCGGCGTTCATCGATGCGGGGCAGCGGTGTGCGGCGGGCAGTCGCCTGATCGTGTTCGACGCCGTGTACGACGCGTTTCGCGCGGCCCTGGTGGAGCGCACGCAAGCCGTCAAGGTGGGCTCGGGCCCCGACGACGCCTGTGGCCCGGTGATCTCAGCGGCCAACCTCGATCGGCTCCTGCACACGATCGAGGCGGCGCGCGCCCGTGGCGTGCGCGTGCTGACCGGGGGCGGACCGGTCGAGTCCCTGCGGCCCGGCTACTACATGCGACCGACCGTGCTCGAAGGCGCCGCCCCCGACGACGAGGTGTCGCAGCAGGAGCTGTTCGGCCCGGTCACGTGTCTGTATCGCGTGCGCGATTTCGATGAGGCCCTGGCCCTGGCCAACGACACGACGTTCGGGTTGACCGGCGCGATTCACACGCCGAACCTGCACCGCATCCAGGAGTTCATCGCGCGCTATCGAGCGGGCCTCGTGTCGGTGAATGGCCCGACCTACGGCGCGGGCCCGCACATGCCGTTTGGCGGCGTCAAGAATTCAGGCAACGGGTTCCGCGAGCCCGGGACCGAGGCGCTCGACGTGTACACGGAGTGGAAGACCGTCGTGATCAATCACGATCCCCTCAAGGCATGACGACGCTGCTCGCGACGGCGACGCGCAAGATTCCGCGGACGGGCAAGCGGCGAATCTGTTTCCCGATCACGAACCGGGCGTACTATGGACGAAGCCAGCTGCTCATCCGCAAGCTTCACGCTCACCAGGATATCGAGCTCGAGCTGATGCTCGGCGGGTCGATCCTGCTGGACAAGTACAGCCGTCACATCGCGGACGATATCGAAGCCGGCGGATTCACGATCTCGGGGTCGTTCCTGAACGTGATCGAAGGCGGCAACCACGTGGCGATGGCGAAGACGGCCTGCCTGACCGCCCTCGAGTTCACCAACGGCCTGCACACCATCGACCCGGACATCGTCGTCATCTGTGGCGATCGGTTCGAGCAGCTGGCCATCGCGATGGCGGCGGCGTATCTCAACGTGACCATCGCGCACATCGAAGGCGGCGACCTCACCGGGAGCATCGACGAGAGCGTGCGCCACGCCATCACCAAACTGGCCCACTTCCACTTCGTGACCAACGAGGACGCTCGACGCCGCGTGCTGCAGATGGGGGAGGATCCGCGGTATGTGTTCAACACGGGCTCCCTCGACGTCGAGCTGGCCTCTCGGGTCTCGACGGTCGTGACCTCGGCCGCGATCAACGCGTATGGCGTCGGGCACGCGGTGGACATCACTCAGCCGTTTCTCCTGGTGGTTCAGCATCCGGTGACGACCGAGCGCGACAACCGGGCGCATATCAGGACCACGCTCGAGGCCGTCGCCGCGACGGGCCTGCCGGCGATCTGGTTCTGGCCGAACGCCGACGCAGGCACCGCCGAGATGGCCGAGAGCCTTCGCCACGTGCGTGAGCAGCATGGCGAGCTGACCGATCGGATGCGTTTCATCATCAACGTGCCGGTGGACGAGTTCATCGCGCTGCTGCGCCAGGCGGCGTGCCTGGCGGGCAACTCGTCCGCGGGCATCAAGGAGTGCTCGCTGCTCGGCACGCCGGTGGTGAACATCGGCGGCCGCCAGCAGGGCCGGCTCGCGGCCGAGCACGTGACGCACGTGCCGTACGACGCAGAGCACATCCGACACGCCATCGAGCGGCAGGTGCGGCACGGCCGCTATCCCTCCTCCGACATCTACCATCGGCCCGACACGAGCGATCGGATTCTCGAGGCGCTGGTGTCGGCCGAGTTGTACACGCAGAAGCGATTTCACGAGCCCTCATCATCATGACCAGCATCGCATCGATCACGATCGCGGGCCGCGAGGTCGGCCCGGGCCGTCCCTGTTTCATCATCGCGGAGGCCGGCATCAACCATAACGGCGACGAACGGCTCGCCGCCGATCTGGTCGCCTCCGCCGCCGAGGCGGGCGCGGACGCCATCAAGTTCCAGACGCATTTTCCAGAGCACGAGATGCTGCGCGATGGTGCGACGGCGGGGTACGTCGGCGAGTCGCTGTTCGATCTGCTGACGCGCACCGCGCTCTCACCCGACGCGCAGAGGCGGCTTCAAGCGCTGTCGGCCGAGAAAGGCATCATCTTTCTGTCCACGCCGTTCTCACGGGAGGCCGCCGATTTCCTCGAGTCCATCGATGTGCCCGCCTTCAAGACCGGGTCCGGCGAGCTGACCCATCTGCCGATGCAGCGCCACATCGCGCGCAAGCGCCGGCCGATGATCATCTCGACCGGCATGGCGACGCCAGACGAGATCGAGCGCACGGTGGCCGTCGTACGCGAAGCGGGAGCGCCCTTTGCGTTGATGCACTGCACCTCCACGTATCCGACGCCTTTCGAGCACGTGCAGCTCGGGAACATCCGTGCGCTGCACGAGCAGTACGGCGTACCCGTCGGCCTCTCCGACCACACGCTCGGCTCCTATATGGCATTTGCGGCCGCCGCCGTCGGCGCCAACCTGTTCGAGAAGCACTTCACCACGTCGCGATCGCTGCCGGGTCCGGATCAGCAGGGCTCGATGGAGCCGCAGGAGCTGAAGGACGTGGTGCAGGGCGTTCGCGCCATCGAGCGCGCGGCGGGCGCCGTCAAACAGATTCAGCCCGGCGAGCAGGACGTCCGCAACATGGCGCACCACAGCGTCGTGTCCATCCGCGAGATCGCCGCTGGCGCCACCATCGGCCCCGACGACGTCTGGGCGAAGCGTCCGGGCACGGGGATTCCCGCGCGCCAGATGGGCGAGGTCATCGGACGCGTGGCGGCCCGCGCGATTGCGAAAGACCGCCTCATCGCCTGGGATGACCTCGGCTGACACGGCCAATCGCCCACCTGGTCCGGCGCGGCGGGCCGGCGCGGCGTGAACCTCCGGCGTTGAGTCCATCGCACACTCCACGGTGAAGCTGCTCGGTGTCGTGACCGCCCGGGGGGGCTCAAAGGGCATCCCGGGCAAGAACTTGAAGCTGCTCGCCGGGCGGCCCCTGATCGTGCACACGATCGAGTCGGCGCGGGCCTCCGGCGTCTTCGATCGCCTCATCCTGTCCACGGACGATCCCGCCATTGCCGACGAGGCCGTGCGTCACGGCTGCGAGGTGCCCTTTCTGCGGCCGGCGGCGCTGGCGCACGATGACACGCCCCATCTGCCCGTCCTGCAGCATGCCGTGGCCTGGCTCCGCGATCAGACCGGCTACCAGGCCGACGCCGTGATGATTCTGCAGCCGACGTCGCCGCTCAGGCGGGCCCAGGACATCAGTGAGGCGTATCGCCTCTTGAAGGGGACCGACGCGGATTCCGTGCTCACGGTGAGCGAGGTGTCGCCGCACGCCCACCCGCTCCGCATGCTGCGTGTCGGCGATGACGGTCTCGCCACGTTGTTCGTGAGCGGTGAGCCCGTCGGTCATCGCATCAATCGGCGCCAGGACCTGCCGCCAGCGTGGCTCATGGACGGCGCCATCTATGCGTTCCGTACCCGTGTGCTCGATGCCGAGCCCCCGAGCCTGTATGGCCGCCGCACGCGGGTGCTCCCCGTGCCGCATCCGTACGGCCTGAGCCTTGACGACTCCGACGACTGGCGCACGGCCGAGGAGGCTATCGCGGCGCTCACCCGCGCGGCCGGCCGCGGCTGATGCCCATGCGTCGCGCCGGCGTCAGCCCGTTTAGACGAACCCGAGTGTCACCATGGATCTTGAAGCACATCGCGACTTGAAACTTCTCGAGGCGGTCGAGCAGGACTCGCACGTCACCCAACGAGGGTTGGCGAGCCAGCTCGGCATCGCCTTGGGATTGGCCAACATCTATCTCAAGCGGTTGATGCGCAAGGGCTACATCAAGTGCACCAACGTGCAGGCCAACCGGCTGAGCTACCTGATCACCCCGCGCGGCATCGCCGAGAAGGCACGCCTCACCTACGAGTTCATGGATTACTCGCTGCACCTGTACAAGGAGGTGCGGCAGCATCTGCGGGAGGTCCTCCAGGAGTGCGCGGCGGCCGGCGATGCCGTGGCGATCTACGGCCGCGGCGAGGCGGCAGAGCTCGCGTACTTGTCGCTCAAGGAGTCGAACCTCGAGCCCGTGGCCATCTTCGACGCCGACGGCGGCGGCGAGTTCCTGGGCATGCCCGTGCGGCCGATCGCCGAGCATGCGGCGGTGGACTACGACCTGATGATCGTGGCGTCGCTCGACAAGGACGGGGGCGACCTGCCGCTCCTGTTGCGAGCGGGGGTGGCGCGCGACAAGTTGTTTCCGCTGCGCAGGGAGCCGCAGCCACGCCGCAGCCGGCCGGCACCCGTGCGCGTGCGCCCGGGCAACGGCAAGCTCCGCTGAGAGGTCGCGCAACCATGGCTTTGACGGGCAAACGCATCCTGATTACCGGCGGCGCCGGGTTCATCGGATCACATCTGGTCGAACGGCTGATCGACGGCAACGACGTCGTCGTCTTCGACAACCTGCACCGCAACGCCTTGCGGTTCACACACCTGGACGCGCACCCGCGGCTGCGCTTCGTCAACGGCGACGTGCTCGACCCCGCGGCCGTCCGCTCGGCCATGGAGGGCTGTCAGATCGTGATTCACTGCGCCGCCATCGCCGGAGTCTACACCGTCGATCGCAGTGCGATCCGAACGATGGAGGTGAACCTGCTCGGCACCAACGTGGTGGTGAAAGCGGCGATCGACGCGGGGATCGAGCGGTTCGTCGAGTTCTCGACGAGCGAGGTGTACGGGCCCTTCATCCACAAGGGCAAAGAGGACGATCTGTCGTCCATCGGGCCGGTGGGCGAGAACCGGTGGGTGTACGCCGCGAGCAAGCTCGCCTCGGAGCACCTCTCCTTCGCCCACTACAAGGAGGACAAGTTGCCGCTCGTCATCGTCCGGCCCTTCAACGTCTACGGGCCGCGGCAGGTGGGCGACGGTGCTATCCGCGGCATGGCGATTCAGGCCCTCCAGGGGCTGCCCATCACCATCTACAACGACGGGACGCAGATTCGCGCGTGGTGTTTCATCAGCGATTTTGCCGACGGCGTGCTGCGATGCGCCGAACGGCCGGAAGCCATCGGCCATGCCTTCAACCTGGGCAATCCGCAGGGGACCGTCACCAACCTCGAATTGGCCCACATGATCATCCGCGTCACCAACTCGACCTCGCCCATCGTGTTCAAGCCACACCCCGGCCCTGAAGTGGACCTGCGCGTGCCGTCGATCGACAAGGCGAGGGAGATGCTCGAGTATCGCCCCGTGGTGTCACTGGAAGCCGGTGTCCGGCAGGCGGCCGCGTGGTACGCCCAGCACCTGGCCGTGCTGACGGCCAAGACGGCCACCGCCGCACCCTGATGAAGCTGATTGTCACCGGGGCGTCGGGGTTTCTCGGGCGCAATGCCCTGCTGCGCGCGCCGCGCGAGTGGGACATCACGGCCCTCTATCACCGCACCGCGGGACTCGACGCCTTTGTCGCGCGCCACCAGTTGTCGAACGTGCGCGTCATGCGGTGCAACCTGCTCGAGGCCGACGAGGTCAAGGCCGTGGCCCGGGTGGTGGGGACCCGCGCGGATGCCGTGCTCTACTTTGCCGCCAACGGCGACCCCGCCGTTTCATCGGAGCGGCCTCGCTGGGATCTCGAATCGAATGCGACCGCCATCGTCACGTTCCTCGAGAACTGTTCTGCCGACCACCTCGTGTTTGCCTCCTCGGGCGCGGTGTACGACGGCCTGACCGGCACGGTCGGTCCGGCCACTCCGGTGTCGCCGGTGCTGCCGTACGCGATTTCGAAGCTGGCCTCGGAGCATTACGTGCGCTTCTTCGCCGAGCGGCGCGGCACGCTCGGCAGCTACATCAACGTCAGGTTCTTCGGCGCCTACGGTCCGTTCGAAGCGGCCCGCAAGATCACCACGCGGTGGCTCCAGGCGATGGCGGCGGGCCAGCGCGAGTTCGTCGTGCGCGGGGATGGCCAGAACCTGATCGATTTCATGTACGTGGACGATGCCATCGACGGGTATCTCGCGCTGGCGGCGGCGCGGGGCTCGTCGGCGACCGTGGACTTCGCCTCCGGGGCCCCGGCCACGATCGACGCGGTGGTCGCGGCGATGGCGCGGGCGCTCGGCGTGGAGATCACGATTCGCCACGAAGGCCACGTGCCGGAGTACATCCAGTTTTGCAGCGGCGACACGACCATGCGCGACCGCTTCGGCATCGTCTCGTCGGTCAGCTTCGACGAGGGATTCAAGCGCCTGCAGGCCTTTTTCGCACGCGAGGCACGCGCCAGTGCCTGATCCCCAAGGCCTGTCCGAGCGAGCGCTCCACGAGTACGTGGCGGAAGTCGAAGGACATGACTCGCAGACCCGGGGCATCGTCGGCTACTTCTACCGGATGTATCGGGATGAAGTGCGGCGGAGGGCCGGGGTGACGAGGGAGCTGGAGATTCTCGAAGTCGGCTGCGGCGAGGCCATGATGTTCGAGGGCACGGCGACGAGGCCGGTCCAGATGGACGTCTCGATGACCCGGGTCCGCCGCGCACGCGCCAAGGCGCGCTACCTGCTCTGCGCGGACGGCTATCAGCTCCCGTTTCCCGACGAGTCGTTCCGCCTCGTCCTGCTCATCGCGGTGCTCGAGCACACGAGCGATCCCGTCCGCCTGCTCGCCGAAGCTCGTCGCGTGCTCAAGCGCCGCGGGCGCGTGCTCATCGTCGTGCCCAACGACGTGACGATGAGCCTGGGGCGAGTGCTGCTGTTGAAGTGGCCGCCTCGCTATCCGGACCATCTGACCTTTACGACGCCGGGGCGGATGCGCCGGTGGCTGGCCGACGGGTTTCACATCGTCGACGCGTTTCCGATGCCGTTTCGGAACGTCCCGTTCGCCGTCAACCTGTACTACTTCGTGGAAGCGGAAAAGCGCGCGTGACGGGCAAGCCGCGCGTCGTGATCCTCGGTGCCGGTCCGGCAGGCACGTCCGCGGCCTGGCGGTTGTCGGCGCTCGGCTATCCGGTGGTGGTGCTGGAGCGGGACGATGCGGTCGGGGGCATGGGACGGACGATCACCATCGGCGGCCGCTACGCGGTCGACTTCGGCCCGCACACCTTCCATATCCGTGAAACGGAGGAGAGCCGCGCCATTCTCGAGGCGATCACCCCGCTCTTCGGCGACGATCCGCTGATTCTGACGCGCGGCACACGCGTGCTGTTGCGAGGCAAGTACTACGTCTACCCGCTCGAGCTGCTCCAGGTGCTGCGGGGCGTCAGCCCGCTGCTCTCGCTGCGCATCGTGTTCGACTACCTGGCGGCGACGCTGAAGAGCACCCTCTCCCCGCCCAGGCGCGAGGACTCCTTCGAGGAGTGGGGGGTGCGCAACCTCGGTCGCACCCTGTACGACCTGTGCTTCGGGATCTATTCGGCGCGTGTGTGGGGGCTGCCGACGAGCCAAATCTCGTCCAAGCAGGCGCAGCGGGTGGCGAAGCTGAACCTGAAGAACATCATCCTGCGCGTCCTGGGCATCAAGGCGGACCCCGCCACCTATTTCACGAAGTACATGTATCCGCGCCCCGGCATCAGCCTGCTCTACGAGAACATGGCTCGCGCCGTCCGGGAGGCGGGCGGCCGGATTCACCTCGACACGCCGGCGGTTCGGGTCGAGCGCGACGGGTCGTCGGTGCGGCGCGTGATCGCGTCGAGCCAGGGCGCCGAGCAGGCCTACGAGTGCGACGTCGTGTTGTCCACCCTCCCGCTGCCTGCCCTGGTCGCGATGACGACCCCGGCGCTCGCCCCGGACATCGTCAGCCACGCGGCGAAGCTGCGATACCGCAGCCTCAAGCTCATCTACGTGGTCTTGAAGAGGCCGGTGCTGACCGATTTCCACTGGGTGTACCTGCTCGACGAGCAGTTCCGCGTCAACCGCGTGTCGGAGCAGAAGAACGTCAGCCCGCACATGGTGCCGCCGGATCGGACGGTCCTCTGCGTCGAACTGTCCGTCTGGCAAGACGAGCCGCTGTGGCGGGCCAGCGACGAGGAGGTGTTCCAGATCACGCTCGGTGACCTGATGAACATCGGCTACGGCATCACGCCAGACGAAGTCGAGCAGTACTTCGTCACTGACATTCCCACGGCCTATCCGGTCTACGAGCTCAACTTCGAGGAGCACCTCATTCCGGTGCTCGAAGGTGTGCACGCGCTCGACAACGTGCTCACGCTCGGCCGGCACGGGTTGTTCCTCAACAACAGCATGGACGACAACGTGCTGCTCGGCCTGCGCGTGGCCGACCACCTCGACGCGCGTGGCGGTCCCGACGCGAAGGGGTGGCTGACCGAGATGCTGGCGTTCATGAGCCTGCGCTTCGAGGGACGGTGATGCCGCTCGATCAGCTGCCGCGTGGCCAGCGATGGGCTCGTCTCGACGAGATGAAAGTCGGCGACCGTCGATCGACCGTCGTCCGCATCGACGCCGATGTGATTCGCGGGATGGCGGAGCTGACTGGCGACGAGAACGCGCTCCACGTCGATCCGGCCGCCGCGCGGCGGATCGGCCAGTCGCGGCCGCTGGCGCACGGCATGGTCCTGCTCGGTGCCGTGTCACGTGTGATTGGCACCGAGCTGCCAGGCCATGGATCGGTGTGGTTCAAGAACGAAATCGAGTTCCTGTCGCCCTGCTATGAGGGCGACGAGGTGACGCTCACGCTCGCGGTCACCCACGTGTCGCTGGTGACGCGGGTGGTCGTGCTCGGCGTCTCGGGCCAGACGGCCGCGGGCGTTGAGGTCATCGGCGGGCGCGTGCAGGTACGGCTACCGGAGATCGTGGCACACGAGAGGTCAACCGACATGGAGGATCAGGAACGCGTGACCATCGTCACGGGAGGCAGCCGCGGTATCGGCCGCGCCATTGTCGAGGCGCTGGCGGGGCCGCACAGCCGCGTGGTCGTGACGTATCGGCAGGACGAGGCCTCGGCGAAGACCGCCGTCGCCGCGGTCGAGCAGCGGGCCGGTCAGGCGGTCGCGGTCGCCGCCGATCTGGCCCACCCGGCCGGCGCGCGCCAGGTCATCGACGCCGCGCAGGCCGCCTACGGACGGGTCGACGCCATCGTGCACTGCGCGACGCCGCCCATTGTCCGGACGCCGTTCCTCGACACCACCGCCGAGGACTTCCGTGCGCTCTTCGACACCTACGTGATCGGCTTGTCGGAGCTGGCGCGGCTGGCGGCGCCCGGGATGAAGGATCGCCGCCGCGGCCGCATCGTCGCGCTGCTGAGCTCGGCTGTCGCGGAAGTGCCCCCGAAGCTGTCGGCGTACACCACGGCCAAGCACGCGCTGCTCGGCCTGTGCCGTTCGCTTGCCGTCGAGCTCGGGCCCTGGAACGTGACGGTCAACGCCGTGACCCCGTCGCTGGTCGTCGGGCGCCACGCCGATGATCTCGGGGCGGCCGCGCGTGAGGGCGTCGCGAGAAAGACGCCGCTGCGGCGTCTCGCGGACGCCGACGACGTCGCCAGGAGCGTACGCTTCCTGCTGAGCGACGACGCGTCGTTCGTGTCTGGAGTCAACCTGCCGGTGACGGGAGGCCTCGTTTTCTGATGGACGAGCGTGCCACGCGTGCCCGCGACCTGCTGGCGCGTCACGAGCACCGCGCCGCGTGGGAAGAGCTGTCGCGCCTCATGATGGAGGCGCCGACGACGGCCACCTGTCATCTCGTTGCGGACCTCTCACAGGGCATCGACGCCGCTTCGGCGGGTGTGACGGTGTCGCGTCTGGCGCTGCTGTCCAATTACACCGCGCAGCCGCTCCAGCCCATCCTGCAGGCGCAGGCCGTGTTGTCGGGCGTGCAGCTGCACGTGCTGGTGCCGGCCTTCGACACGTGGATGCAGGAGCTGCTCGATCCCGCGAGCACGCTGCGCGCCTTTGCCCCGGATCTGGTGGTGCTGGACCTGGTCGGCGACGCCGCGTGTCCCGCGCTCTACGAATCGTTTCTGTCCCTGTCGAGCGCGGATCGAGGCGAGGTCATCAGCCGGACTGGCGAGCTGGTGGAGTCGGCGATCGAGGCGCTGCGCGCCTGGTCGTCGGCCCGTGTGCTGATCCACGCCTTCGAGCGCGTGGTGTCGCCGACGCTGGGCATTCTGGACGCGGGCGAGGGCAGTCAACGGCACGCGATTGGAGAGTTGAACCAGGCGCTGGCGAGGATCGCGAGCGATCGCGGCGATGTGTCGATCGTCGATGTCGATCGGCTCGTGGGCGAGCTTGGCCGGTCGCACTGGCGCGACCAGCGGATGTGGCTGATGGCGCGCATCCCCTACACCAACGCGGCGATGCATCGCATCGCGGCCGAACACCTGCGCCACGTGCGCGCCCTGACGGGCCGCGCGCGCAAGCTGCTGGTGCTGGACCTGGACGATACCCTCTGGGGCGGCGTCCTCGGCGAGGTCGGTGCGGACCAGATCAGCCTGGGGCCCACCTATCCCGGCAACGCCTTCGTGGACCTCCAGAAGGCCGTGATGGATCTCCAGCGGCGCGGGGTCATCCTGGCGTTGAACAGTGCGAACGACGAGGGCGAGGCGGTGCGGGTGATGGACAGCCACCCGGCGATGGTGCTGCGGAGCCGGGCGTTTGCCGCCGTCCGCATCAACTGGCAGGACAAGGCGCAGAACCTCGTCGAGCTCTCCGAGGAGCTGGGTATCGCGCTGGACGCCTGTGTCTTCGTGGACAACAGCGCCGCCGAATGCGCGCGCGTGCGCCAGGCGCTGCCGGAGGTGCTGACCGTGCACCTCGAAGGCGAGCCCGCCGGGTTTGCTCCTCGGATCCGCCAGCTCGGCGTGTTCGACACCTTGAGCTACACGGCCGAGGATCGGCAGCGAACTTCTTTTTACCGGTCCGAGGCTCAGCGCGGGGCCTTGCGCAGGTCGGTGTCCTCGCTCGACGACTATCTGGCGTCGCTCGAGAGCGAGCTGACCATCGAACCCGTCGTGCCGGCGACCGCAGCGCGCGCCGCGGATCTCACCCAGCGCACCAACCAGTTCAACATGACGACACGGCGCCGGACGAAGGACGAGCTGCTGAGCGCCGTCTCCTTGCCGGGGCACGAGGCGTACGTGTTCTCCCTCGCCGACCGGTTCGGCGATCACGGCATCATCGGCGTCATGACCTTCGAGCCCGCCGACGAGGGGGCCGTCCGCATCGCCGACTTCCTGGTGAGCTGCCGCGTGCTCAAGCGACGCATTGAAGTCGAGATGCTGCGCTTTGCGATCTCGCGTGCCCATCAGCGCGGGGCCTCTCGCGTGATCGGGGAATACCGGCCGACCCGCCGCAACCTCCCCTTCGCCGATTTCTATACGGCCAACGGGTTCCAGCCGCTCGTGCAAGGAGCAGACGAGCGCACCTTCGTGGCACCAACGAACGCGGTGCTCGACGAGGCGACCCACGTCCGCGTGGTCCGCCGCGCCGCGGTGTCGGCGACCGCATGAGCGTATCCCGCGCGCGCGTGCTGTCGGTCATCGCGGCGGTCTTGAAGATCTCGCCGGCCGAGCTAGACGACGCCTCGTCGCCGGACTCCATCGACTCGTGGGATTCGCTCCATCACCTGCAGATTCTGCTCGCCCTCGAGGAGGAGTTCGCGCGACAGTTCCCGGCGGAGGACGTCGATCGCCTGCAGTCGGTCGGCGCCATACTGACGACGCTCGATGCCGGCACGCCGTGACTGGAGCGCGCGGCGATGGCGCTTAGCGCGTCTGCGCCCGCGCACGCCATCGCCCGACCATCTCGGCCCCGGCCACCGTGGCCGCGACGATGAGGAGCGGCTTGACCGGCAAAGATTGCCGCGCTTCGGTCAGCAACACGAAATGGACGCCGGTCACATACAGCAGCGGACCGCCCAGCAGCACGACCGCGATCCATTGCCCGCGTCGCGCCAGCAGGATCACTCCCGCCATGCCCAATCCCGCAAGCAGCACTTGGGGAATCCAGATCAGCCGGATGGCGAGATCCGGCAGGTGGTTGATATCCGTATAGCGCACCGGGATCTCGCCTGCCCACAACACGAACAGCCCGCGGACCACGCGCCGCGTGAAGAACGCCCAGGGATCGTCGCGGATGTTCTGGAGTCCAGCCTGCAGGTAGGTGTGGTCCGCGATGATGCGGACCTTGAATCGCCGCTGCGGGTCTTCTTCGTACGCCCAGATGCGGCGGATCTCCCGCCACTGCAGGACATACGCGAGCATCGGTTCGACGTCCGCGCCCCGGCCGGCCGCGAGCCGCTCGACTTCTGCGCGGAGCGTCTCGTCGCTCGTCGGCTGACTCGCCAGTTCTGTCAATGCGGCGTGGACGCGACCGGGCCAGCGCCCCTGCCATCCGGACTCCCAGAGGCCGCGTCCGATGCCGCCCGCCGGCGAGATGGTGACGCTGTTGAAATGCCGGTAGTTGTACGCGAACCACGGCAGCACCGTGAGGACGAACGCCACCACCAGTGGCGCCCACTGCCTGGCGCCGCCGAAGACGTCGCGCCGCCACAGCAGAAGGGCCGCGGCCAGGATGAGACACGGCACCAGCAGGATGAACACCGGCCGGCTCAGCGCGGTGTAGGCGAGCAGGAACCCGGAGAAGGCAAACCATGGCGCCGACGACCGCTCGACTGCGCGGAAGGTCGCCAGGATCGCGGCGGTGAGCACGAAGGTCGTCCAGAGCTCGGTCAGCACGAGGGCGCCGAAGTACGGGAGAGGCGCGTAGGCCGCACAGAGTGTGGAGGCGACCAGCGCGGCCGTGCGCGAGGCGACGCGGCCAGCCAGCCGGAACACCATCAGGCAGATCCCGAGAAAGAGCATGCCCTGCGCGATCGCCACGGCAAGCTGACTGGACCCGGCGAGGGTGTAGACGCCGGCGACGAACAACGGATAGCCCGGAGTGCGCAGCGCCTCGGGGACGAACGGGGTCACGCCGGGATACCGCGTGAACTGACCGCTCGCCCCGATGCCCTCGGCGAGCATGCGATACCCGCCCTGATCGGTCCACGCGATGCTCCAATCGGGCTGTTGATACCAGATGTAGAAGGCGGCGTGCGCTGCCGCGAAGAGCAGGATGGCGGCCAGCCGGCGGCTGGTGGGCGTCATGCGCCGCTTATGTTATCGCAGCGTGGCCCGCGGGGAGCCCGACACGCGAGCGGCGATCGACACACGATCGTCATCGAGCTACTCGAGACCGCGATAGAGCGCGACGATATCGCGGACCAGTCGCTCGATGCCGTACCGGGACACCACGAGCTGCCTGGCGCGTCGGCCCATCTCACCCCGATCCGGCGAGCGCACGACGTCGATCACCGCGCCGGCAAACGCAGCCGGTGCCTGGTCCGGCACGCGTCGGCCGACGCTGGCGTCCGCGATGACGTCGCGCACGCCGCCAACGTCGGTGCTGACGCCGGGCACCGCCGCGGCCATCGCTTCGATGAGTGCGACCGGCGTGCCTTCGTTGCGCGACGTGAGCGCGAAGACGTCGGCGGCGCCGTACAGCACGGCCAGATCACGACGCCAGCCGAGAAACCGAACCTGTGCGCCCAGTCCCAGCGCGGCCGCGCGGGCTTCGAGCTCGTCCCGCCGCTCTCCGTCACCCGCGATCAGCAGCACCGCGTCGGGCAGTTTGTCGACGATCAAACGCGCCGCGTCGAGGAACAGCTCGTGCTGCTTGATTGCCGTCAACCGCCCGACCGTGACGATCACCGGCGTCCCGGCCGGAATGTGCAGCGTCTCGCGCGCCTGACGCCGCGCTTCGTCGTCCACGGCCTCGAACGCGCGAAGGTCGAAGCCGAGCGGGACGACGCGGTATTGGTCTTGGCGCCCGATGCGGTACCCGTTCAGGAGGTCGTGGAGAATCTGCGGCGAGATGGCGACGAGCCGGTCGGTCAGGCGCGCCAGCCAACGCTCGGCGTTGAGGAAGAGCGCGGCCTTCCTTGGTCCGAAATAGCCCTCCAGCACGTGGCCGTGGTAGGTGTGGACCACCCTGCACGGCCGGCCACGGCCCCTCGTCTGGTTGTACAGCATCGTTGCGACCCGTCCGACGGCGCCGGCCTTGGCCATGTGGGTGTGCACAATCGCCGGTTGCATCCGGCAGAGCAGGCGATACACGCGAAGGACCGCGCGCAAGTCAGAGATCGGCGCGACCGACCGCTGCAGGGTGGGCTCGTACACCGCGGTGACGGTGGGCGGCATGAGGTAGCTCATGTCCCCTTCACCGGGGCCCAGACGGCCGTGGACGAGGACCGTCCGAAAGCCCTCCGCGGCCAGGCGATCGGCGAGCCCGATGGCCTGAATCGACGGGCCGCCGATGTTGAGGCGCGTGATCAGGCGCACGACCCGGACCGGTTCGGTCACCGACGGTGGCCCCTCGCGCTGGACGATTCCCAAGGCCATGAGCGTACCAATTGAAGCGGGTCTTCCGGTAGCCCTGAGAACGGGGTGGCTCCGGCGAAGGGGGCCACACCCTCTCGCGGGTCCCGGCCCCGAGGTTGGCCCGTCGGCGGCATTCGCGGTGGAGCGGCATTGATGCAGTCGGCGACGCCCGGCCCAAGATCGCCAGGCTCGGCGGGCTCCTCGAGCCCTTCACCGGTTCGCCGACGGAGCCGGCGCAAGACGCTCGCTTTCGTGGCCATTACGGCCCTGCTGCCCATCGTCGGCATCGGCGTGGCGGCGCTGGGGCTCGACCTGTACCTGCATCAACGAGCGGAGCGATCGGCGGGCCTCAACCGTTGGGGGTACCGCGGACCTGTCGTGGGTCGCAAGGCGCCGGGCGAGCTGCGCATCGCGGTGCTCGGGGGCAGCACCGCGTTCGGCTACGGCCTTCCCTGGTTCGAGGCGGCCCCCGCCGTCCTCGAGCGTGAGCTCGCACGCCTCTGGCCGGCCGGCCCTCGCGTTTCGGTGGTCAACCTGGGTTTCAACAACGAGGGCGCCTATTCGTATCGCTACACGCTCGACGACTTCCGGTTCCTCGACTACGACGTGGCGTGTCTGTTCGATGGGTACAACGACATGGCCGGCGATCTGAGCCCGAATCTGGCCACGTTTCGACACAACTCGCCGGTGTTTCGCTTGACCGGCTACTTCCCGATTCTGCCGCTCGTTTTGAAGGAAAAGGCGATGGTCATCAGAAGCGGCGGGAACCTCAAGGCGGCCTACGCCGCCTCACGGGGCGAAGCCGAAGGCAAGACGACGTTCCAGGCGGGACTCGCCGATCGCACGTCGGCTGCGGCCCTCGAATCGGCTGCGGCGGTGGCGCAGGCGCTGGAGCGGCAGCTGGAGCGGTTTTCCAAGGACGCACGCGCGGCGCCGTCCACGGTCTCGCAGGCCGGATGCGCCCACCCGTGGAGCGGGTATTGCCAGTCGATGCACGTCGCGGTGAGCCACGCGCTCAGCCTCGGCAAGCGCGTGGTGGTGGTCCTGCAGCCGCGATTCCTCGAACCGGTTCGACAGGCCCACACCGAACAGCAGGCCGTTCTCGGGGCCATGGTGCAGCGCTATTTTGCCGACGAGCTCCGCGTGCGCGTCGCGGACCTCTCGCAGGCCGTCGATCTGAGCGACCGCGATTACTCCTTCGACGGCATGCACCTGTCCACCGACGGCACCGAAACGGCCATGGCCGCGCTCGCCGGCCAGATTGCCGCCTTTCTGAATCCGACGCGATGAGTCGATGGTCGTTCTGACCGTGGTTGGGGCCCGGCCGCAGTTCATCAAGGCCGCCGCGGTGTCGCCGCTCCTGCGGGAGTCGCACCGGGAATGGCTCCTCCACACCGGACAGCATTATGACGACGAGCTGTCGGGTGCGATGTTCAGGGACGTCGGGCTGCCGACGCCGGACGAGTGCCTGCACGTGGGCTCGGACACCCACGGAGCGCAGACGGGCCGCATGCTCGTCGGCATCGAGGCCGCCGTGGTGCGGGAGCGACCCGACATGGTGCTGATCTACGGCGACACCAACTCGACGCTGGCAGGTGCGCTCGCGGCCGCCAAGCGCGGCGTGCCAGTCGCCCATGTGGAGGCGGGGCTCAGGTCCTTCAGCCGCGCGATGCCCGAAGAGATCAATCGCGTGGTGGCCGATCGCCTGGCGAGCCTTCACTTCTGCCCGAGCGAGGTCGCCGTGCAGAATCTTGCCGCCGAGGGCATTCATGAGGGCGTGCACCTGGTCGGCGACGTCATGCACGACGTTCTCAGCCAGTGGCTGCCCGTCGCCCGCGAGCGATCGTTGGTGCTGGAGCGCTTCGAGCTCCAGGCCAAGCAGTTCCTGCTGGCGACCGTTCATCGGGCGGAGAACACGGATGATCCCGAACGGCTCGCACAGATCATCGGTGCGCTGGGACGGTTGAACGAACCGGTGATCCTGCCGTTGCATCCGCGGACGCGGCACGCGCTGGCCGGCATCGACATACCCGCCTCGCCATCGCTTCGCGTGGTCGAAGCGCTGGGCTACCTCGACATGCTGCGTCTGGAGGAAGCCGCGCGGCTCATCCTCACCGACTCGGGCGGTGTGCAGAAGGAGGCCTACTGGCTGGGTGTGCCGTGCGTCACGCTGCGAGACGAGACCGAGTGGGTGGAGACGGTGAACGCCGGATGGAACTGCCTGGCTGGTGCCGATGCCCGCCGCATCGCAGCCGCCGTCGCCGACTGGCGGGCACCCGCCACCCAGCCTCCGCTCTACGGTGACGGACATGCCGCCGCGCGCATCGTCGAGCTTCTGAGGAGCCCGTGAGCGGTCAAGCTCCCCCTGCGGTGCCCGTGATTCGTATCTCGCCCCCGAGCGGGTGGGCGTTGCCCGACGGCGGCGAGCTCTGGGCCCATCGCGGCCTGGCTGCGTTCATCGTCTGGCGGGACGTAAAAGTGCGCTACAAGCAGACGGCGCTCGGCGTGGCCTGGGCGATCGTGCAGCCGCTGATGGCGATGCTGGTGTTCAGCGTCATCTTCGGGCGCCTGGCGGGCCTGCCATCCGACGGCGTGGCGTATCCGGTCTTCACGTTCGTGGCGCTCCTGCCCTGGCAGCTGTTTGCGAGCGGTCTGACGGCGGCGGCCAACAGCCTGGTGGGCAGCGCCGGGCTCATCACCAAGGTATATTTCCCGCGCCTCGTCATCCCCATCGCGGCAACGCTCGTGCCGCTCGTGGATTTCGCGGTGTCGAGCATGGTCCTCACGGTCCTGGTGGTGTGGTACGGCGTGGCGCCGACCGCGGCCCTGCTGGCCCTGCCGATTTTCATCGCGCTGGCCATCGCGACGGCGTTTGCCGCAGGACTCTGGCTCTCGGCGCTCAACGTGCGCTACCGCGATGTCCAGCACGCGCTGCCCTTCATGGTGCAGCTCTGGCTCTTCGCGACGCCCGTGGCCTACTCGCTGTCGCTCGTCCCCGAGGGCGCATGGCGCATCGTGTACGCCCTCAACCCCATGGTGGCGGTCGTCCAGGGGTTCCGCTGGTCGATCATCGGAGGCCCGTCACCGTGGCCGCTGTTGCTGTCATCGGTTCCCGTGCTGATGGTGCTGCTGGCCGGCGGGCTCGTGTACTTCCACCGGCTCGAAGAGCGATTCGCTGACGTCGTCTGAGCTGATGTCTACCGGCGAACGCGCGATCACGATAGAAGGCCTGGGCAAGCGCTACCAGCTGGGCGCGCTCGGCGGACCCCTGTGGTACGGATCGTTGCGCGAGACGGTCACCGATGAGGCCAAGCGGCAGCTTCGCCGGATGAGCGGCAGGGCGCCGGCGGGCGCGGCGCGCCGCGGCCCCGACCACATCTGGGCCCTCTCGGATGTCAGCCTCACGATCGACCAGGGCGAAGTCGTCGGCATCATCGGCCCGAACGGGGCCGGCAAGAGCACGCTGCTCAAGATCCTGTCACGCATCACCAGGCCCACCTCGGGGTGGGCCGAGCTGCACGGGCGTGTCGGCACGCTGCTCGAGGTCGGCACGGGATTCCATCCGGAGCTGTCGGGTCGCGACAACGTTTTCCTGAGCGGCACGATCCTCGGCATGCGGCGTTGGGAGATCCAGCAGCGGTTCGACGAGATCGTGGCCTTCGCCGGGGTCGACGCGTTCATCGACACGCCGGTAAAGCGCTATTCGAGCGGCATGTACGTGCGACTCGCCTTCGCGGTGGCGGCTCATCTCGATCCCGAGATCCTGCTCGTCGATGAAGTGCTCGCCGTCGGCGACGCGGAGTTCCAGAAAAAGTGTCTCGGCAAGCTGCAGTCGGTCGTACGGGGCGGGCGCACCGTGCTGTTCGTCAGCCACAACATGGCGGCCATCAAGGCGCTCTGCCCGCGCGCGTTGCTCTTCACGGGCGGCCGGCTGGTGGCGGACGGCGGCGTGGACGAGGTCGTGGATCGGTACCTGGCGTCGGATAGTCCGCGCGACCCGCAAGGGCACGTGCCGGACACCGCCGCGCGTGTCGGCAGCGGGGAAGCGCGGGTCCGCCGGGTGGCGCTGCAGGACTCGACCGGCAAGGACATCCGCCAGCTCTACATGGGGCAGCCGTTCCGCGTGGTCGTGACCGTCGAGGCGATGCAGCCCCTCCGCGATGTCCTGGTCGGCCTCGGCATCTCGACGCTCGACGGCACGCGGGTGGCGTCGTGGTTCAGCACCGATCGAGGTCGCTCGACCTGGGATCTCTCGCCGGGCTGGCATCGGGTAGCGGTTGACGTCGACGTGACGCTGCTGCCGCGCAGCTACACCTTGGACTGCGCCATCGTCCGGTCGACGGGTTACGACGTCGATACGCTGTCGCGTGTGCTGGATTTCACGGCGCTCGGGGTCGCCGAATCAGGGTCGGACGGCTACCGCTGGAGCGCGGTCCGCGGATTCGTTCGCCCCGAGGCGAGGTGGCAGAACGCTGAGACCGTCGACGAGGGTCGCCTCTTGGAGGCCGGGGAGCGCCATGCAGCTGGCAGGTGAAAAGGTCGTGGTCATCGGCGGTGCCGGTTTTGTCGGCTCGCACATCGTCGAGGCGCTCGCGGCCGAGCCGGTGGCCGAGATCGTCGTATTCGACAACTTCGTCCGCGGGACGCGCCGGAACCTGGAAGCCGCGCAGCGTGACTCCCGCGTCAAGGTGGTCGAGGGCAGCGTGATCGATCTCAAGTTGCTGACCCAGGTGCTCGACGGCGCCGGCGGGGTGTTTCATCTCGCGGCCCTTTGGCTCTTCGAGTGCGTGCACCAGCCCCGCGCGGCCCTCGACGTCAACGTGGGAGGCACCTTCAACGTCGTGGAGGCCTGTCATCGCGAGGGGATCAAGAAGGTGGTCTATTCCTCTTCGGCCTCGGTGTACGGGGATGCGGTCTTTACGCCGATGACCGAAGAGCACCCGTTCAACAACCGGACGATGTATGGCGCCACCAAGATTGCCGGTGAGCAGTTCTTTCGCGCGTTCCACGAGCAGCATGGACTCGACTACGTGGGCCTCCGCTACATGAACATCTACGGCCCGCGCATGGACTACAAGGGCGTCTATGTCAGCGTGATCATGAAGGTCCTCGACCGCATCGCCGCAGGGCAGCCGCCGATCATCTTCGGCGACGGGTCCCAGGCCTACGACTTCGTCCACGTTGCCGACGTGGCGCGTGCCAACGTGCTGGCGATGACCAGCGATTCGACCGATCGGTTTTACAACATCGGCATGGGCGTGAAGACGACGATCAACGAGCTGGTGCAGACCCTGTTGGAGCTGACCGGGTCGACGCTGGCGCCCGAGTATCGCGACGAAGCGATGTTCGTGACGCATCGGGTGGGCAGCACGGACAAGGCCGCCGCCGAGTTGGGGTTCGTGGCTGGCATCCCCCTGCACGAAGGGTTGCGCTCGGTGGTCGAGTGGCGCCGCACCGACCAGGCGCACCCGGTGCCCCTGTCGTGAGTGCTGCACCAACGGTGCGGATTCCCATCACCCGGCCGGTGATCGGTGACGAAGAGCTCCGGGCGGTACAGCATCCGCTCGAGAGCGGCTGGGTCGTCCAGGGCCCGTACGTGAAGCGGTTCGAGGACCGATTCGCGGCTTTTGTCGACGCCCCGCATGCCGTGGCCACGACGTCGTGCACCACCGCGCTGCACCTGGCGATGGCCGCCCTCGGGGTCAAGCCGGGAGACGAAGTCATCGTGCCCGCGTTCACGTGGATCGCGACGCCGAACGTGGTCGAGTACATGGGCGCGCGGCCCGTGTTCTGTGACATCGACCCGGCAACCTTCAATATCGATCCGGTGAGCGCCGAGGCGTCGGTCACGCCACGGACCGTGGGGATCATCCCTGTGCACTTGTTTGGCCTGTGCGCGGATATGGACGCGATCGAGACGCTGGCCCGTCGTCACGGGATCTGGGTCGTGGAAGATGCGGCATGCGGATTCGGGGCTCGACTGCGCGGGCGTCACTGCGGAACGTTTGGCGCGGCGGGCTGCTTCAGCTTTCACCCGCGCAAGGCGATCACGACCGGCGAGGGCGGGATGATCACGACCGGCGACGCTGATCTCGCGCGGCTCGTGTCGTCGCTGCGCGATCACGGCGCGTCGAGATCGGACCTGGCGCGCCACGAGGGAACGGCGTCGTTCCTGCTCGCCGACTATCCGCACCTTGGCTACAACTTCCGGATGACCGACATCCAGGGGGCGCTCGGGTGCGCGCAGATGGATCGGGCGGCGTGGGTGCTCGAGCACCGTCAGCGTGTGGCGCGGACCTACGATGCGCGGCTGGCCGGCCTGGAATGGCTGGTTCGCCCCGTCGTGCCGGACGGATTCGACCACGGGTATCAATCGTATGTCTGTATGTTCGCCCCGGAAACGCAGGCCAGGGCGACGATCGAGCCGCTGCACCACCGCCGCAACGCCCTGATGGCGGCGATGGAGGCTGGCGGGGTCGCCACGCGTCCGGGCACTCACGCGCCGGTCTTGGCCGACTACTACCGGCGCAAGTACGCGATTGCGCCCGAGGCGTTTCCGCACGCGTGGGCGGCCGATCGGCTCAGCGTCTCGCTGCCGATCTACCCGCAGATGACGGAGGCGGAGATTGACAGGGTGAGCACGTTGCTCCGTGTGGGGGCGGCGGCCTGACATGTGTGGCGTGGCCGGCGTCTACGACCTTGGGGGAGGGCGGCCGAGCGAGTCGCTCATCGGGCGGATGGTGGGCCAGGTGGCGCACCGCGGACCCGACGGCGAGGGATGCTTCGTCGATGGCCCGGTCGCCCTGGGGCATCGGCGGCTGGCGATCATCGATCTCTCGATGGCCGGCCGCCAGCCGATAACCACCGAAGGCGGCGACGTCGTGGTCGTCCACAACGGCGAGATCTACAACTTCAAGGCGCTTCGAGCCGAGCTCGAGGCGGCCGGCCATCGCTTCAGCTCGCAGACCGACAGCGAAGTGATCGCGCACGCCTACGAGGAGTGGGGGGAGCAGTCGGTCGAGCGGTTCAACGGGATGTTCGCCTTTGCGGTGTACGATCGTCGCGGCCGCGTGACGGGGGGCCGGCTGTTTCTGGCACGCGACCGGTACGGGATCAAGCCCCTGTACTACGCGGAAGCCGCGGGTGCGCTCGTGTTTGCCTCGGAGGTCAAAGCGCTGCTGCAGCACCCGGGCGTCTCGGTTCGCGTGTCGCCGGCCGCCCTCGGAGAGTACTTCACCTTCCAGAACGTCTTCAGCGACCTGACGCTGTTCGACGGGGTGCGCCTGCTGCCGCCCGGCAGCACGTTGACCGTCGATGCCGAGGCCGCGCAGCCCATCGTCCAGCGCCGCTACTGGCAGTACCGCTGTCCGCCGCACTCGTCGACGATGAGCGTCGAGGACGCCGCCGACGAAGTGTTTCACCGCTTCGAGCGGGCAGTGACGCGCCAGCTCGTCTCCGACGTGCCCGTCGGCGCGTACTTGAGCGGCGGCATGGACTCGGCGTCCATCGTCTCGGTGGCCACACGGGATCATCCGCGCCTGACGACCTTCACGCAGGGATTCGACCTCAGCTCGGCGTCTGGCCTCGAGCTGGGCTTCGACGAGCGCCGCAGCGCCGAGCTGCTCTCGAACCTGCTCAAGACCGAACACTACGAGATGGTGATGCACGCCGGCGACATGGAGTGGGTGCTGCCGACGCTTGTGTGGCACCTCGAGGACCTGCGTGTCGGGCAGTGCTATCCCAACTACTACGTCGCCCGGTTGGCCAGCCGCTTCGTCAAGGTGGTGCTGTCGGGCGCGGGCGGTGACGAGCTGTTTGGCGGCTACCCGTGGCGCTACCAGCGCGCCGCGGCGGTCGCGGGTCGCGATGCTTTCCTCGCGCAGTACTACGGAGCCTGGCAGCGCCTGGTCTCGGACGAGGACACCGGGCGCCTCTTCACGCCGGAGATGCATCGCGGGATGAAGGGGCGTCCCTTCGAGGTGTTCCGGGCGGTGTTCGACGGCTGGGAGGGCGAGTTCCTCACGCCGGACGATTCGGTGAATGCGTCGCTGTATTTCGAGTTCAAGACGTTCCTGCACGGGCTGCTCATTGTCGAGGACAAGCTGAGCATGGCGCACGGGTTGGAGACGCGGGTCCCGTTCCTCGACGACGACCTCGTCGATTTCGCGCTGCAGCTCCCGCCATCGCTCAAGCTGCGATCGGGCGGCGCCCACGTGACCGTCGACGAGAACGCCCCCGGCAAGCGCCGGTTGTACGAGATGCAGAGCGGCGACGGGAAGCTGGTCCTGCGCCAGGCGATGGGACGGCTGATTCCTCCCGAGATTACCGAGCGCGCCAAGCAGGGATTCAGTGCGCCGGATGCCTCGTGGTTCCGGGGCGAGAGCATCGACTACATCAAGACGCTGGTCGGTGACCCGCGCGCCCGTCTGTACGAGTTCCTCCAGCCGAAGTTCGTGCGCGAGAAGCTCGACGAACACACCGAGGGGCGCGCCAACCATCGGCTCTTCATCTGGTCGCTCCTGAGCTTCGAGTGGTGGCTCCGGACGTTCGTGGACGGCAAGGGCGCGCGCGCGTGATGGTCGATGTCCTCGGCCCCGGCGACGCGCATGCCTACGACTCGTTCATCCGCGCGCACGCGGAGAGCCTCTTCTATCATTCGTGGGCCTACAAGGAGTTCCTGAAGAACCTGGTCGCCTGCGAGGAGGAGTACCTCGTGGCCCGCGCTGGCGACACCATCCGGGGCGCGCTGCCGCTGATGCGGACCGGGGGGGCCGGCGCCAGCGGTCGCGTCTATAATTCGCTCCCGTTCTTCGGGACGAGCGCCGGAATTCTGGCAGGGGACGCCGGGGCGTACAACGCCCTGGCCAGCGCCTACAACGACATCGCGAGGCGCGAGGACACACTGTCGGCAACCATCGTCGGCAGCCAGTTCGGCCCGCGGCGGGACGCCGAGAGGCTAGCGCACAACTACGTGGACGCACGCATCGCCCAGATGACGGCGTTGCCGGCCGAAGGTGACTATCGGGAACGCCTGCTGGCGCAATTCGACTCGAGTGCGCGGCGCAACATCAACAAGGCCCGTGCCGCCGGCATCGAGGTGTCGATCGACCCCGGCGAGTTCGATCGGCTCGAGCAGATGCACCGCGCGGGGATGGACGCCATCGACGGAACCCCCAAGACGTCGCGCTTCTTCACGCTCGTCCCGCAACACTTCGTACCGCACGAGGACTTCGACCTGTACGTCGCGCGACTGGACGGCGCCGTGATCGCGGCACTGCTGCTGTTCTACCTGGGCCGGACGGTGGAGTACTACATGCCGGCCGTCGATCCCCGCTGGCGGGCGCAGCAGCCGCTCGCGCTGCTCGTCTGCTCGGCCATGACCGATGCGGCGCGCCGCGGGTTCAACTGGTGGAACTGGGGTGGCACGTGGACCACGCAGACCGGCGTCTACCGGTTCAAGAAGAAGTGGGGTGCCATCGAGCGGCCGTACGCCTACTACACCCAGCTCAACGACGAGACGCTCAGGACGTGGCCCCGTGAGCGGATCCTCGCCACCTGGCCGCACTTCTTCGTCCTGCCCTTCACCGCGTTGACCGACCAGCGGAGCGCATCGTGAGCAACCTCGTCATTTTCGGGACCGGCAGCTTTGCCGAAGTTGCCCACCTCTATTTCACCCGCGACAGCGACTACCGGGTCGTGGCCTTCACCGCGGATGCCGACCACATCTCGCAGACGACCCTCTCGGGCCTGCCCGTCGTGCCCTTCGAGTCCATCGAGCGCGAGTGTCCGCCCTCTGAGTGCGGGATGTTCATCGCCGTCGGGTACCGGCAGGTGAATGCCATCCGCCGGCGCGTGTACGAGCAGGCGAAGGCCCGCGGCTACACCCTGGCCACCTACATCAGCTCGAGGTGCTCGAACTGGGCGCAGGCGATCGGAGACAACTGCTTCATCTTCGAAGACAACACCATCCAGCCGTTCGTGACGATCGGCAACGACGTCATCCTGTGGAGCGGCAACCACGTCGGCCACCATTCCACGATTGGAGATCACTCGTTTCTCGCGTCGCACGTCGTGATCTCCGGCCACGTGACCGTCGGCGAGCAGTGTTTCTTCGGCGTGAACGCGACGACCAGGGACTCGATCACCATTGGCGACCGCACGGTGATTGGCGCCGGTGCGCTCATCATGAAGTCCACCCGGGCCGACGAGGTGTACATCGCCGCCCGGACGGCTCGCGATCATCGCAAGAGCCACGAGATCGGACTGTGACCGACGAGGCGCGTCCCGAGCGGCTGCTGGACCCCGTCAAGCGCCTGTACGAGCAGAGCCTGCGCGAGCACGGCGCGGTCGCGAAAGCCGTCGGGTGGAAGGACGAGGCGTCTCATCGCCTTCGCTTCGAGAAGTTGGCACAGGTGATCGACCGCACGGACCAGGGCTTCAGCGTCACAGATCTGGGGTGCGGCTATGGGGCGATGTTCGATTACCTCTGGGCCCGGTTTCCGGCGCTCGAGCGGTACATCGGCATCGACGTCAGGGAAGACATGCCCGTCACGGCTCGGGCCCGGGTGGACGATGGTCGTAGCTTTGTGAGTCGCACAGATGGCGTGGCGTAAGCTCGGCCTGGTGTGGGCGTCCGGTGACCGCCCGTGGAGACGTTCGCACGCATCGCTGCCGGTGCCCCTGCACCTCGACGGCGACACCTACCGTGTCTTCTTCGCCGCGCGCGACGATCAGAATCGATCGTCCATCGGCGCGCTGACCATAGAAGTGGGCGCGACCGTGCACGTGGTGTCCGTGGAAGAGGATCCCGTGCTGGCGCCAGGCCCGTTGGGGCACTTCGACGATCACGGGGTGTATCCCGCCTCGCTGGTCCGCGAAGGCGAACGGGTGCGGCTCTACTACATCGGCTGGAACCCCGGCGTGAGACGACCGCTGTTCTATTCGTCGGTCGGACTGGCGCTCGGTGAGGCGGGGCGCGGAGCGATGGTACGCGCTTCGACGGCGCCCATCATGGCGCGAAGCGAATGGGATCCTTGCCTGGTGACCTCGCCCTGCGTGCTTTGTGAGGAAGACCGGTGGCGGATGTGGTACGTGTCGGGGTTTCAGTGGACCAGGACCAGCGAGGGTCTCCATTCGTATTACCACGTCAAATATGCCGAGTCGGCCGATGGCGTGGAGTGGAAGCGCGAGGGGCGGGTCTGCATCGACTTGAACGGGTCTGAACGGAACATCGCACGGCCGTGCGTGGTCCGGGATGCCGACCGCTATCGCATGTGGTACTCGTACGACGCAGGCTCCGGCTACCGAATCGGCTACGCCGAGTCCGCCGACGGCCTGGCCTGGACCCGGCTCGACGATCAGGCCGGCATCGCGCCGTCGGAGAGCGGATGGGACTCGGACGCGCAGGCCTATCCGTGGGTGTTCACCCATGGCGGCGTCCGGTACATGCTCTACAACGGCAATGGCTTTGGCCGGACGGGCTTCGGGGCCGCGATCGAGGATCCAGCCTGATGTCGCGCCACGTGTCGCTCGATCCGCCCTCCGGTCGGGAAACACGCTCGCCGGCCGCGCAACGGTTCGCGTCGGCCATCAGGAGGGTCGCGTTCCGAGCGATCTATGCCTGTGCGGACTCCCGCCTCGTCGTGACGATGACGGCCTTCGGCCTGGCGGCGGCGACGCGTCTGGCGGGCGCTCACCGCGCGCAGGGCCTGCTCAGCGCATTCGAACGGCGATTCGTGTACTCCGGCTTTCCTGGCCACGGGTTTGGGTGGGTCAACATTCACCTCTCGCGTTTTGCCTGGCGAGTCCGTCGATGGCGCCGCCACCAACCCCGCGTCGCCGTGCCGCCGGCTCGGTCACGCACACCCATTCGCATGGGGTGCGTGGGCCGGTTTCGGGGGCTGCTGAGCTTTCCGCCGGCGTTCTTCGAGGCGTTTCCCCGCGACGCGGAGTTGCACCTCTTCGACCTCGAGTACAACGGGGCGTGCGCGGGGTATCTGGCCGGCGTCCCCGGCGCGCGATACATCCCGGTCGCGGCGACGCCTGGCCACGTGGACGCGACGGCGCGTGCCATCAACGCCGCTGATCTGGACGTGCTCGTCAACGCGAATGCCAAACAGGATGCCTACGAGCTGCTCGACCGCATCGAGACGCCGTGCGTCCTGCATTTCTGTCCCGGGTCGGACCTGTTGCATCACGAGCGCGTGGCGGCGAACCTCAACGGGCAGCCGCAGGCCGACTATTTCTTCAGGGGCCGGCAGGTCTTCTGCGGGACGACCGCCCGACCGCTGGGTCCCGAGCGCGTCTTGCCGATCGAGGGGTATTACGACCCTCGCGACATCCCTCTCGACACCTACACGCCCTGGGGGGATCGCCGCCCGCTCATCGTCTTTCATGGCTCGCTCTACAAGCTCGCGCACGACGAGGTCCTCGACACGTTGTTCTCGCTCGTCGCCGACGACCCGACAGTGGCGTTCGTGGCGATGGGCAAGGAGTCACCGGGGGCGCTGTCGCGAATTACGGAGCGAGCCCGCCGGCACGGCGTGGCCGCACGTGTGCACTATGAAGGATCGTTCGACCCATCCCGATCTCGAGGAGGGGCCGTCCAAGACCCGGGGTGGCGGCGCCTGAAGGACCACTTGAGCCAGGCACGGCTTGCGCCGGATCCCTGGCCGGTCGGCGGGGCCTCGTCGCGCTTCGAGGCCTTCGCGCTGGGGGCGCCATCGGTGCATCTGGGCGTTCGCATGGACCCGGCGAGCTGGGGGCGTCCGCAACCAAGCGTGGTCGAAGTGCCCCACATGCTCGTGCCGGGCGGCGTGGCCTGGAGCGTCGCGGAGTATCGGGCGATCGCGGAGCGATGCCTTCACGACGAAGCCTATGGCTCCGCCCTCGCCGCCGCGCAACACGCGGTCGCCCGCACGCTGGGTGATCCGGCCCGCCTCTGGCATCAGATCTTCGACGCCTATCGCGATTGGCTGGAGTCGATCGGTGCGGAGACCGGCCACGTGAGCCTGCCGCATCCGGCTCAAGCGACCTCCTCACCCGCCGCGCGGATGGCCGGCTGAACACGTCCATCATGCCCTGTGCTCCGACACCGCGGCCGCGTGACATCAGGCAGGCTGCGCCGTGAGACCGCTGGCAGGGCTCGAGGCCCCCGTCGCACAGGTGGGCCACGGCGTGCGGATGGGCGCACGCAGTCGCATCGTCGCCCGTGAAGTCGCGATCGGTGACGAGGTCGTCGTCGGCGATGACGTCCAGATCGCCTGCGATCGCCTCGCAGTTGGCCCCGGCTCACGGATCAGCACCGGCTCCCGACTCCTGGCGCCGGAGATTCGCATCGGAGAGGCCACGGTCATCGGCGAAGGATTCGGGGCGGAGCTGAACGAGCGGTTCCTCGTCGGACGTCAAGGCGATCTGGGTCGCGGCGTTCGGATTGTCGCTCATGGGTTCGCGGCAGGCGATCACCTGTGGCTCACCGATGCAGTGGTGGTCGGGGGCGGCGGGGCGCGCGGGCCTCGCAGCACGCTCACGATCGGCGATCGTTCGGCCATCATGGACCGTTGCTTCATCAACGTCTCGGAGTCCGTGTCGATTGGCAGCGACACGGCGCTCAGCAACGGCGTCACGGTGCTCACGCACAGCCTCTGGTATCCGGTCCTGCTCGGCGGCACGACCGTGTTTGCTCCGACGCGCATCGGCGATCGCAACATCCTCTACGTCAATGCCGTGATTGCCCCCGGTGTGACCATGGGCGACGACGTGACGATCGCCGCGGGGGCCGTCGTGCTCCAGGACGTACCGGACGGGTCAACCGCCGTCGGCAACCCCGCGCGCGTTTTCAAATCCACGCCTCCCGTTCCCCGCTCGCTCGAGCCGGCGCGCCGGGACGCGATCGTACGCGAGGCGCTGCGGTCCTACGCCGAGACGCTGCCCACCAAGGGCGTCGAGGTCGAGTCCTCCGGCGATCCGGACGTTCTGATCGTCACCCATGCGGGGACGCGGCACGTCATCAGGTACCTGCCCGCCGGCGCGTCGAATGCCGCCGGCGTCGACATCACGTTGGCGTTTGGCGCGTCGGCGGCTGGCGGCCGCTGTCATTTCGACCTCGAGGCCGCGACGATGACCGGGGCGGGGTCGGCGGTGGCGGAGGACCTGCGGGACCACCTGCGCCGGCGCACGATTCGGATCTTCACCAACCGCCCGTTTCAGGCACTCCCGCCGGCCACGATCGCGCGCCTGCGCCGGGCGCTCGAGCATCCGTGATCGACTTCACCTTCGACAGCTACCGGGCGCTGCTCGATCACATCCGGGCCTGCGGGCATGCGATCTGCCCGCTGGGCGAGGTCCCTGCTGCCGGCGGCTACGTGATTCTGCGGCACGACGTCGATTACTCGGTCGCCAAGGCGCTCGAGATGGCCGAGGTCGAACACGCACGCGGCGTGCGTGCCACGGTGTGTCTGATGCTGGCTTCGCCGTACTACAACCTGCTGGACCCGGAAAACCTGCAGGCGGCGCTCCGCATCGCCGCGCTCGGCCATGAGATCGGCTTCCACTACGACACCGACGCCCTCCACGGGATCGAAGCTGAGCGGCGGGGCGAAGCGATTGTCCGGCAGGCCCGGTTCCTGGCGGCGACCCTGGGCGTCGAGGTGAGGTCGGTGGCGCAGCACAACCCCTCCGTGACACCCACGCGCGTGCGCGTGCCGGGCCTCATCGACGCCTACGACGATCGGTTCGTCAAGGAGATCGCCTACCTGAGCGACAGCCGTCGGCTCTTCGGAACGCCGGACGTGTTCCGCTTCTTCGAAGAGCACGAACGCAGCCAGTTGCTGATTCACCCGCTGTGGTGGCACGCGGGGAGCCTGTCGCGGCGGGAGGCGTTTCAGGCGGTACGTGCCGGCGTGCTCTCTCGGGTCGAGCACCGGCTCGACGCGATGGCGCAATCGATGGAAGCCGACGAGCGTCGGAGGCGCGCGAGATGAGGCGACTGGCCGCCAAGGGACTGCTGGCCGCGCTGCCGCCGTTGATGGTGATCGGCGCGGTGGAGGCGTACGTCAGACTGGCGTGGAACCCCAAACAGGGCACCCCCGGCCTCTACTTGTCCGACCCGGAGCTGGTCCAGCGATTCGCGCCGCACTACGCCGGCTGGTTTGCCGGCGTGCCGGTCCGGATCAACAACCTCGGCCATCACGACCTCCGCGATTATTCGCTCGAGAAACGGCCGGGCACGTGGCGCATCCTCGTCGTGGGCGATTCGGTTGCGTTCGGGCACGGCTCGGTGTACGAGCACACCTATCCGTATCTGTTGGAACAGCGCCTCAAGGCCTGGCGGCCTGAGGTGGACTGGCAGGTCTGGAATGCCGGCGTGCCCGGCTACAACTCGGCGCAAGAGCTGGCCTACCTGCGGCGGTATGGCCCCGCGTACCGTCCCGACCTCGTCATCGTCGGCTTCCACCCCAACGACGTCGTCAACAACGAGGTGGTGCGCACGGCGGGCCGCGCCGGCTGGGCACGCGCGGCGGTTCGCAACTGGGTGAGGGGCACGTTCCGTTCGTACGAGTGGTACCGCCGCCTGATTCTGCAGGCGAGGTGGCGGCTGTTTGCGTCCGGGCCGTCGCGCACTCTCCTGGAGAACCTGGCCGCCGAGGATTCGTTGCTCGCAGCGAATCAGCCACGCGAGGACGCCGAGGAGCAGCGGCTGACCGACATCACGCCGCTCACCGACGAGGCGCTGGCACGCGTCAACTGTCGAGGCCGCGGCGACGCCGAAGACGAGGTCGCACGATTCCAGCAGGAACCCGCCGCCCAGCACTGGAGGGAAGCCATCCGCGCCTTTCAGCAGCTCCATCTGCGCGGTGAGTTCCGGCTGGTCTTCTTCGTCAACACGGCTCCCAACGTCTGCCGGGAGGATGACCTGTTTTTCGACGGCGGCAGCCGCGTCTGGAACGATTTCTTCGTTCGCGAGCTCGATCAGGGGGTGCCGACCATCAGTACCTACGACGCGATCATGCGGTATCGCCCGTCCCAGATGCCCGAGGCGGCGGCGCATGCGCTGGGCAACGTCAATCGGCTCAAGGCGGATCTGTTGTTTGTGTTCCTGCGACAGTCGGGATTTGCCGACCGAGTCAGTCGGCCGCGCTCGTGAAGCCCCACTGGCAGTTCGTGGCGCTGGTGGTGCTGCTCGGCGCGGTGGCCGCGGCGACGCCGCCGCCGTGGTGGCCGACCGACCGCGACATCTACGTGCGTGTCGGACACGAGCTGCTGATTCCTGGCTGCACCGAAATCCATTGCTTCCGCGTGCTCGTGCCGTGGCTGATCGAAGCGCTGCCAGGCTCATCCGATTCCTGGTGGACTACCTACGCCGTCCTCTGTCAGGCCGGTGCTGCCGTGGCGATGGGTCGCCTGGTCACGGTGCTCGGAGCGAAGGCCCGGACGGCGGCGCAGGTGACGTGGTTGACGGGATTGGGCGCCGGCGCGCTCTACACGCTCTTCGACCCCCACACCTCCGATCCGCTGATGCAGCTCCTGGCCCCGGTTCTCATGGTCTGCCTGCTCACGGCGCGCCCGCGGAGCGCCACGATGCTCGCGACCGTAGGTGTGCTGGCCAAGGAGTTCGCGGTGGTGCCCCTGGCCGTCATGGGCCTGACACGCGCGGTCGAGCAACGTCGGGCTGAGGCGTGGCAACTGATTCGCGCCGCGATGGTACCAGCAGCGGTCTGGGCCGTCTGGCAGGTGGGCCTCCGTGTCGGACTCGGCTATTCATCCGTCGCCAGCGAATCGGGAGCATGGGACAAGGGCAGCTATGTGGCCTTCTGGCTCATCAACATCGGGCCCGGACTCGCCGCCAGCTCGATGCTGATGGCGCTTGGCGCGCTGTGGGTGTTGTGGCCGGCCGGGTTGGTCCTCGGCGATCGGAGCATGCGCCGTCAGCTGTTTGCCGCCACGCCGATCGTGCTCGTGTTCTGTGCCGCCCAGCAGCCCGACCGTGCGCTCTGGAACTTTGCGTTCCTCATCATGCCGGCTGTTGCCGTCGTCCTCGAACGGACGCCCGCGCGGCTTGGCTGGTTGCTGGTTGTGGCACAGGGCCTGGCCAACCTTCGAAGTGGCGCACAGCTGACCTTCGTGCCTCCGACCCGCATCACGCTCCCGGTGGCGGGGGCTCTCGCCGTGGCGTCGGTCTGGATGGCGCGCCGTCGGCAGTCGAGCGGCACGACCGTGATGGCAGGCGCGTCGTGAAGGATGTGTCGTTGGCCGTGACGGCGCTTCTCGTCGCAGGGGCGCTCGGCCTGGTGGCGTGGGTCGCGCCAGCGCCCTGGTATCTGACCGATCGCACCGAGTACGAACAAGTGGGCCGCGAGTGGCTCATCCCGAGCTGTTCGTCGCTGCACTGCTTCCGCAAGCTGGTGCCGATCGCGATCGAGCAGCTGCCGGGACCTTCGATCGTCAAGTGGAAAACCTACGCCGTGGTCAGCAACGCCCTGGCCGCGGTGGCGGTCGCGCGACTGGCGTTGGCGTTCGGGCTTTCACCGTGGGCGGCCTGGATGAGCCTCCTGCTGTCGGCCTTCGGGTTCGGCTCCCTTTTCACGCTCTTCGATCCGCACTCCGCCGACCCGCTCATGTTCCTGCTCGGACCTGCGCTGGCGGGCATGCTCGTCGTGCGGCCCACACGGCCGGGCGAAGCGATCGCCGCATCGGCGCGCCCGCGCACGGGCCGGGCCGCCGCGATCGCCGCCGTCGGGGTCTTCGCAAAAGAGTTCGCCGCCGCGCCGCTCTGGATCGGCGCGGGAGTCTGCTGGATGACGGGCCGTCGCGGGTTGCTCGCGCGCGCGGCCGTCGCGGGGCTGGTGGTGACGACCATCTGGGTGGTGTACCAGCTCACGCTCATCACGGCGTTCGACTACTCCTATGGAGGGAATCCCTCCTCGCGCATCTTCGAGGGTGGCTATATCGCGCACTGGGTTTCTGAGCTTGGCCCCCGCGCGGCGCTGACATCGATCGTCATGAACTACGGACCGCTGCTCGTGCTGGTCCCGGCGGGCTTTCTCCTCGCGCCGGCCGAGCTGCGCCGCTGGGCGCTGGCCTCGGTGCCCGCACTCGCCGCCTTTGCCTACGTTCAGCAGCCCGACCGCGCGATCTGGAACATGCACTTCGTCTCGGTGCCATTAGCGGCCCTCGCCCTCACGCGGCTGCCCACGAGCGCGGCCGCGGTGCTGGTGGCCTGCTACGCCGCGGCGAACCTTCGTGTAGGGGCGCAGCTGACCTTCGTGCCGGCCTCGCGCTATGCGCTCGGTGCCGCCATCCTGCTCGCGCTCGTCGCCGCCTGGCGTGTGTGGCGTGACCGAGCGCCGCGAGACGCCGGTCGTAATGCCGTTCGCCCGGGGCGGGACGTCTCGCTGACAGGGGCAGAGCGGTGGCGGCTTCGATCGGCGACAGCCCTGAGCGCGGCGATCCTGCTCGTGTCTGCCGTGGTGGGACTGGACGCCACCGTGCACCGCCGGACAGAGGAGATCAACGGCGTCAACAAGTGGGGGTATCGCGGTCCGGTGGCCAAACCCAAACAGCCGGACGAACGGCGCATCGCGGTGCTCGGCGGCACGTTCACGTTCGGTCCTGGCGTGACGTGGATACAGTCGTTTCCGGCGTGCCTGGAGCGATTCGCCCGCCAAGGCTGGCGGCAGCTGTTTGTCGGCGACCGCGTTTCCGTGATCAACCTCGCGGCGCCGGGCGATTCGATCGGCACCTTCGTGGACACGCTTCAGGACTATGACTATCTGGCCCCCGACGTCGTGGTGATGGTGGCCGAGCCACAGCGATCGCCAGGCGTGCCGGCGAGTTGGCGCCGGCGATCGGCGGTGTTTCGCGCGACCGGCTACCTGCCGCTCCTGCCTGACGGGTTGATCGGCGATCTTCCACCGGTGCCCGCCCCCGTCACCGTTCGTGACGAATCCATCGACGCGGCCTCCGAGAGTGCGTGCGACGGGTACTGCGACGTCGTCGCCGACGCGGTGTCGTTCGCGCTGCGCTCGGCCGGTCGCGTGCTCGTCGTGTCGCCGCCGCCCGCGGCACCCGGCGATCGGGTCCGCCAGCGGCAGGTCGAGGCGTCGCTGGCCTCACGCTTCGGCGACGAGCCGCGCGTTGGATACCTCAGTCTCGGTCACGTCGTCGATCTGGCCGATGCTTCGATCTCCCCGGATGGCGTGCGCCTCTCGCTGGCCGCGCACGAACAGGTGGCCGAGGCATTGATCGATCCCGTCCTCAAGATGCTCCGCACTGCCTCTGTCCAGCGATGACTCAGGGACTCAGCGACCACGCCGAGCGGATCTCGCCGGCGGCGTACTGGGAGCTGCTGATGAACCTCACGCGCCGCGAGGTGAAGGGCCGCTACAGCCAGTCCCTGTTCGGCGTCGCCTGGGCGATTGCGCAACCGCTGGCGACGATGGCGGTCTTCACGCTGGTGTTTTCACGGCTCGGGCAGATTCCGTCGGGCGGCGTGCCGTATCCGATCTTCGCCTACGCCGCACTGGTCCCCTGGTTCTTCTTCTCCAACTCGGTGGCGTCGGGCACGATGAGCCTGGTGACGTATCGGAACATCGTCACCAAGACATATTTCCCGCGCGAGATCGTTCCGCTCGCCCAGGTGTGCGCGCGGCTCGTCGATTTCGGCGCGGCGGCCTCGCTCTACGCTGTGCTCCTGGCCTGGTACGGCGTCAGCATCGGAGGCTGGGCGCTGGTGGCGCCCCTCTTCTTTCTGATGCTGCTGGTCTTCACCGTGGCGGTCACATTGATCACCTCGTCGGTCAACGTGTTCTACCGCGACGTGAATCCGGTCGTGCAAGTCAGCCTGCAGTTGTGGCTGTATGTCACACCCGTCGCCTATTCCCTGGACATCGTCCCGGATCGGTTTCGACTCTTCTTCCTTCTCAATCCGCTGAGCGCCATCGTCGAGGGGTTCCGGGCGACGCTGCTGTTCGGGCGTGCGCCGGATTGGACGGTCGTGACCATCGCCGTCGGGCTCGTCTTCGGGTTGTTCGCGGCGGCGGTGATCTCGTTCAAGCGGATGGACAAGTACTTCGCGGACGTGATTTGACGGACATCCCGTGGGACGCGCTGAGGCCGGTGGACGGCAACACGTGATGCCAATTGCCATTCAGCTCGAGCATGTGACCAAGCGGTACCGTACCGGCCGTTCGCGGACCGTCGTCGACCTGGTCGCCGGGTCGGTCAACACCCTGCGTGGCCGGGCCGACGAGGTGCACAGCGCGACGCGAGGCCGGGTGGATGCGAACATCTACGCCCTTCGGGACGTGTCGATTGACATCCCGAGGGGCGAGGGCCTCGGCATCATCGGGCGCAACGGCGCCGGCAAGACGACGCTGCTCAAGCTGATCTCGCGCGTGACCTGGCCCACGAGCGGACGCGTGCGCGTGGCGGGCCACGTGGTGTCGCTCATCGAGTTGGGCGCGGGGTTCCATCCGGAGCTGACGGGCCGCGAGAACGTCTATCTCGGGGCGGGACTGTTCGGGCTGACGCGGCGCGAGATCGATCGTCAGTTCTCGGCCATCGTGCAGTTCGCGGACGTCGAGCGCCTGATCGACACGCCGATGAAGCGGTACTCGTCCGGCTTGTACGCCCGCCTCGGTTTCAGCGTGGCCATCCACAGCAATCCCGACATCGTCCTCGTGGATGAGGTGCTGTCGGTCGGCGACGCGGCGTTTCGCCGTCGTGCGCTCGAAGCGCTGCGGGGGCTCATCGGGGCCGGCAAGACCGTGCTCTTCATCTCGCATGACATGTGGAACGTGCGCCGGCTGTGCAGTCGGATCCTGTGGATGGACGAAGGGCGGGCGCGCGCGTACGGGCCAGCCGGTGAGATGGCCGAGCGCTACATGGAGGAAGTGAATCTCCAAGCCATGGCGAACGAGCAGACGGCGCTGCAGAGTCATCGCGGCGGCACCGGCGAGATTCGGTATGCCGCCGTCGAAGTGGTCGATGCCAGTGGGCGCGCGTCGGGACTGTTTCAGCCGGGCGACACGATGGTGGTGCGCGCGCGCTACCGCGCAGAGCAGCAAGTGCCGCGCCCGATCTTTCAGATCGCCATCGTGGACGTCGACACGGGCGTGGTGGTCAGCACGGCCAGCAGCACCGCCGCGCAGGTGCCGGCCGAGGTGCATGGCGCCGGCGTGATCGAGTGCCGCTTCCCGCGCCTCGCCCTCCGACCGAGACACTACGTGCTGCGGCTGTCGATCACGGATGAGTACCAGCTGGCTTCGCACGACCTGGTGACCGCGGGCCCGCGCTTCACCGTGACGGGACGAGGCGCCGGCGTCGACAGCCTGGCCGACGAGCAGGACGGCCTGGTGTCCGTGCCGTTCGACCTCGTGCATTCGGCGGAGACCGCCGCCTTCGAGCCGCGCGCATGAGCCGTCAACCGCCCGTCCTGCTGCTGTCGGTGGCCAACGGCGCCGCGGCCGGCAACATCGTTCGCACGGGTGTCGTACGACACGTGCTCGACGGCGATCCTGACGTCGAGGTCGTGCTGATGTCGCCGCTCGCCAGCGACGCGCAGTTTGCACGGGAGGTCAGCCACCCCCGCCTGCGGCTGGAGGAGCTGCCGCCGCATCGGCCCGCCGGCCTCGAAGCGCGGCTGATGGCCCTCGTACAGGCGGGCTACATCGGGTCGCACATCACCGAATCGGTCCGCATCCGCCGAATGGAGGCGCGGGCCAACGGGACGATCCGATGGATCGGAGCCAAGCGTCTGCTGGCACAGCTCTGTGCGCCCTCGATCGTCAACAAGCAGACGCGCTACGCGCTGGTCGACCGGCTGGTCTCGCATCCGTCGGCCGACCGCCTGTTCGAACGCCATCGGCCAACCATGCTGGTGACGTCGAGTGCGGGCCTCATCTTCTCGGAGATTCCGCTGCTGCGGACGGCGGTCCGGCGCGGGGTGTGGTCCGCGGCCCTCGACTCGAGCTGGGACAACTTCACCAACAAGCTGCTGCCGGTCCGTCGGGTCAACCGCCTGCTCGTGTGGAACGACGTCATGAAGCAGCAGGCCATCGATCTCCACGGCTACGAAGCGGACGAGATCCGCGTCGTCGGTACTCCGCAATGGGACCGCTACTTCCGGGACGGCGTGACGCTCACGCGCGAGGCCTTCTGCGCTCGCGTGGGCGCCGATCCCGCGCGCAAGCTGGTCACGGTCACGACGACGCCCCGAGAGCTGTACGCGCACCACGATCACGTGATCCGCGTGCTGGTGGCCGCGATTCGCGGCGGAGCCTTTGCCGGGCCGGCGCAAGTGCTGGTCCGTCTCCACCCGCGCGACGAGCTGCGGCACTACACGGAGTTCGACCAGGTGCCAGAGGTGATTCTCGAGAAGCCCTTCCGCCAGTCGGTGCGGTCCGGCGACGGGCTGGCCGTCGATGTGACCGCCGACGCGCAGCAGCACCTGGCCGACACCCTGCGCCACAGCGACGTCATCGTCAACGTCGCCTCGACCATTGCCGTCGAGGCCGCGATCTTCGACACCCCGCTCGTCAACGTCGCCTTCGACGGCGACACGCCGAGTGCCTTCGCCCGATCCGCGCAGCGGTACTACCGCTTCACGCATTACACCCACGTGACGCGGCACGGCGGTGTGCAAGTCGCGTGGACGCCGGACGAGCTCGTCACGTGCGTCGCCAGGTATCTGGCCGACCCCTCGCTCGACCGGGACGGACGGCGCCGCGTGGCGCTGGAGCAGTGCCAGTTTCTCGACGGTCACTCCGCAGAGCGGGCTGCCGGCGTGGTGATCGAGGACCTTGCCCGGCTCACGGGTCTCGCCGCGTCGAAGGAGCGATCGTGCGCGTGACCTACCTGATGCGCTGCCTCGCGATGATGCGTGGCGGCGGCGAGACCCAGCACCTCGCGTGGATCCGCGCTCTCGCACCGCTCGGCGTCGACATCGAGGTCATCACCGGGCGTCCGTTGATCAAATCACCGGTCTATCCGTCGGAGCCGGACGTGCCGACCGTCACGCTGCGCTCGCCCTACGCCCGCGATTTCGTGTATCGCGCGCAGCATTGGCGTGGCTTCGGACGCCTGACGATGTGGTCGCTGCACGCCGACGAAGAATGGTTCTGCCGGCTGGCCTTTGCTCGCATCGCCGCATCGCCGCGACAGCCAGACCTGGTCCTGGCGCATGCCCTACATCAGGCGCCGCGCCTGGCTCCAGGGTCCTATCCCGTCGCCGTGTATCTCCCCGGGCCGCCTCATCTCCGCTATATCCCTGACTTGCAGCGTGCCGACGCCCTCATTTCCGACGGGTGGGCCGCCAAACAGCTCCCCACCATCGTCGGACGGCCGGTGGACGACGTGCTCAAGGGCGTGGATGTCGAGCTGTTCGCGCCGAACGGACCGGAGATGCGACGGCGGCACGGCTTGGAGGGCCGGCGAGTGGTCATCTGCGTCACGCGGCTGGTGCCGATCAAGAACCTGCCCATGATGATCGAGGCCGTCGCGAGCCTTCGCCGGTCGCTCCCGTCCCTCATGCTCGTGCTCGTGGGTGAGGGGCCGCAGCAGGCGGCGCTCGAAGCCCGCGCCCGAGAGCTCGGGGTCGGCGAGGAGGTCCGCTTCGTCGGCTACGTGCCTCAGGCCGAGACGGCGGCATGGTATCGCTCGGCGGATGTGTTCGCCTTGTCCTCGGACTTCGATAATTCACCCAACGTGGTGCTCGAAGCGATGGCGTGCGGCCTGCCCATCGTGGCCACCGATGTCGGCGGACTGCGTGAGTACGTCTCTCCAGGCATCGGCGGGCTGTTGACGCCCAAGGGTGACGCGGCAGCCTTTGCCGGCGCGCTGAAGATGCTGCTGGAGGATCCAGCGCGGCGAGCTACGATCGGCCGCCACAACCGGCAGGACGCCGTGACGCGATTCTCGTGGGCAGCCAGCGCGACCCGGATGCGAGAGGTGTATGCACGCGTCATTGCCGAGTTCGGACGCGGAGGACGCGCGTCCGTTCAGGCGGTGGCCTCGTGAAGGTCGCGATCAGAGACGATGACACCTGTTACTTCACGACGCCGGGGGACCTGGAGCGCGTGTACGGGGCGGTCTGGGAGCAGATGCCCGTGTGTCTGGCGACGATTCCCTTCGCGAAGGGCTACAAGAGTCCGGCCATCCCCGCGGCCTATTGGACCTCTGGCGAATGCTTCGCGCTCGATCGCAACGCCGAGCTCGTGGCGGCGCTCGGGGAGCTCGTGAGGTCGGGTCGTGTCACCGTCGCCCTTCATGGGTACACCCACGAGGATTTCGACGAAGGGTGGGAGTTCCAAGCGGCGCCCGATCCGGATCGTCGCGTCCGTGAAGGCCTCGCGTACCTGCAGTCGCTGCTCGGGACGGCCATCTCGATTTTCGTTCCCCCGCACAACGCGTTATCGAAGCAGGGGCTGGCTGCGGTGAGCGGCGCGCGGCTCAACCTGCTCGGGTCGTTCTTGTCCTTCCACCCATCCCGTCGCCCCTTCGAGATGACTACGCTGCCGAATTGGTGGCGCGTGCAGCGTTATCGCGCGCGCACCGGGCGGACGCGTCGTGACCCGATGGTCTATCCGCACGTGCTGCGTTACGCCCGGCACGCCGAGTTCGGCTGCCACAGTCTCGTGCCCTCGACCACGCGCGAACAGTTGATCCAGGGCTTCGAGGAAGCCCGCGCGGCGGGTGGCGATTTCTGCGTGGCGACCCACTACTGGGAAGTGGACGACCGCCTCGGGGGCGTCCTGGCGGACGTGCTGGCCCACGCTGCCCGCTATCCCGACGTTCGGTTCGTCAGCGCGGAGGAGCTGTTTGCCCGTCACTGAGTGGGGCGCACGCGCGGCCTCGCTCTACAGCGCCGACTACGCCCGACGCTACCGGTCGGTCGACGAGGACATCGTGCACGGGAGCCTCGTCTCCCGATTCGGTGGCTGGCTCGGATCGGTGTGTGAAAGCTTCGGCCGGGAGATCGCGGCACTTGACCTCGGCTGCGGAACGGGCCGCTACTTCCATGCGCTGCGGCACGTCGGCACGCTCGTGGGCATTGACGTGTCTCGGCCGATGCTGGCCGAAGCACGCCAGCCCGTGGACGCCGGTCGGGTGCACGTGCCGCACATCGAGCTGGTCGAAGGCGATTTTCTCACTCACGCGTTCGAGGAGGGCCGATTCGACCTCGTGTATTCGATCGGCGTGCTGGGCGAGCACACACCGTTCGACGTGACGGTCGCCTCCCGCATCCGGCGCTGGCTGGCACCCCACGGCCGGCTGGCCTTTACCGCCGTGCACCTGTCGTCCCACTCGGTGCCGCGACGCTGGCGGCGACGCGCCGGGGAATGGCTGATGCCGTTGATGACGGGGACCGTGCGGTCGCATCTGCGCCGGCGCCTGCTCGCCGGTGGTCTCTACGTGGACGACGAGTACGTGCGCGAGGTGTTGACCGCCGCCGGGTTCGCGGTCGAACAGCTGGACCGCCATCTGTCGGAGGTCCATCTGCATACGATGTGCGTCGCGAGAGCTGATACGCCATGAGGCCGTACGCAAACCGGCGCACGCTCGTGATCGGCGGGCTGGGCTTCATCGGCACCAACCTGGTGTCGCGGCTGGTCAGGGCCGGAGCGACGACGACCATCGTGACGCCGCTGCGCGAACGGCACGAAGCGCAGGCCTTGGCACACGAAGCCGACGGCGTGTCGATTGTCGAAGCCGACATCCGCGACGGACACGCGATGCATGCGGCCGTCGGCGGACAGGACGTCGTGTTCAATCTGTCCGGCCAGTCCGGCGCCGTGCGCAGCATGGAGGATCCGTGGACCGATCTCGACGTCAACTGCCGGGGCAACCTCGTGCTGCTCGAGGCGCTTCGAGCCGTCAACCCGACGGCGAAGCTGGTCTTCGTCGGGTCGCGGCTGCAATATGGTCGTCCTGAGCGCCTTCCGGTGTCCGAAGAGGATGCGGCCGATCCGCTGTGTCTGCACGCGGTTCACAAGTCTGCCGTCGAGGGATACCTGGCGGTGTATCGCCGGCTCTACGGCCTTCGCTACACGGTCGCGCGCGTGACCAATCCCTACGGTCCCGGGCAACCACACGGCCGCACGGCCTACGGCGTCGTGAACCGCATGATTCACCTCGCGCTGGACGGCGGCACGCTCAGCGTCTACGGTGACGGCTCCCAATTGCGGGACTACGTGTTCATCGACGATCTCACGCGCGCGCTCGCGCTGCTGGGCTCGTCGGAGGTGACCGACGGGCGCGTCTACAACGTCGGCAGCGGTCACGGCACCACGCTGGTCGACCTCGCGCGCACCGTGATTGCGCTGACCGGCAGCGGACGCATCGAGCATGTCGAGTGGCCGTCCCTGGCCGCACAGATCGAGACCGGCGATTTCGTCGCCGACATCTCGCGGATTGACCGCGAAGTCGGCTGGCGTCCGGAGGTGGCGCTCGGCGACGGCCTCGAACGCACCATCACGCGTTCTCGAGCGCGGGGTGGGTCGTGATCGCGCCGTCGCCGATCGACGACCGAGCGACGAGCGAAGCTCCGCCTCAGACCGGCGAGAAGGGCGCTGAACTGCGGCTCCGCCTCGCGAGCGGCAGTGTCGTTTTGCCCCGCTCCGCGGAGCGAGACGCCTCGGCCGGGAGAACTTGACTCATCCACGACAACTTCTGAAGGCCAAGACATCCAGGCCGGCCGAACCCGCCCGGCGCATCCGCGTGGCCTACATGGCACACGCCTACATGGTCGGTGGTGCCGAAGAGATGGTGTTGAACCTCGTGCGTCGCCTTCCGCGTCGCTTCGAGCCGGTCGTGTGCTCCATCCACGAGCCAGGGCCAATCGGGGAGGAAATCCGCCGCACGGGCGTGCCGTTCGCGGTACTGGGCTTGACGCCAGGGCTGCGGCGCCCGTTCGACGTCCTGGCCATCCGACGGTACCTCCGCGACGTGCGGCCCGACATCGTGCACCCATTTCTCCTCACGGCCAGTCTCTACGGCCGCTTCGCGAGCCTGCTCGCCGGCGTGCCGATCGTTCTGGGCACGGAGGTCAACGTCTACGAACACAAGCGGTCTGTTCACGCCCTGGCCGAACGATGGCTGATGCACGGCACCGACGCCGTGATCGCGTCGGCCGAGTCCGTCCGTGAGTTCTACATTCGACAGGTGCACGCCGCTCCCGAGAAAGTCGAGGTCATCTACAACGCGGTGGACTGGTCGGCGCTCGTGGCGACCAAATCACGAGAACGTGTGCGCGCCGAGGCCGGGGTGTCGGAGGGAGCGATTGTCGCGTGCATCATCGCGCGGCTGACCGAGCAGAAGGCACACCGCTACTTGTTCGACGCCATGGCGACGACGCCCTCATTGAGCGGTCTCCATCTGCTCGTCGTGGGGGACGGTGAGCTCGGCGACGCGCTGCGCACCCGTGTCGGCGCGCTCGGCCTTCAGAACCGCGTGCACTTCCTCGGCGCTCGCCGTGACCTGGGAGACCTGCTCGGCGCGAGCGATCTGTTCGTCATGCCGTCGCTCTGGGAGGGATTGCCGTTGTCCATGATTCTGGCGATGGGACGGTCGTTGCCGGTGGTTGCGGCACGGGTCGCCGGCATTCCGGAAGTGGTGCGAGACGGGGAGACGGGGCTGCTCGTGCCCCCTGGCGATGCGGCGGCGCTCGGGGCAGCCATGGCGCGCCTGGTGGCGGATGGGGCGCTACGCACCAGACTCGGCACGGCCGCGCGCGCGTTCGTCGCTCCGCGATTTGGCGTGGACGGGTACGTCGGGGCCGTGACGGCCCTCTATGACCGGCTGCTGGCCGCGAAGGGGCTCGGGTGAGACTGGGCATCGTCTATCACATGCCCTTCTGGCAGGCCGCGGATGGGAGCGTCTGGGAGGCCGAGGGGTCGTTTGCGCGCTACGTCGATTCGCTGGCGCCATACTTCGACGAAGTCGTCCTCTCGGTTCCGGTCTTCGACTCGCCGCAGGCGTCTGGATCGCGGGTCCGCGCAGCCAACGTCCGGCTGGCGCCCCTGCCGTACTTTCCGGGCCCCCGGCAGTTCTATCCCGCGCTGCCGACCATCCACCCGAGACTGCGCGCGTTCGTGGCCGACTGCGACGTGATCCACCTCCGGGTTCCGACGCCGGCGGGCGTGTTCGTGTATCGCTTGGCGCGGCGCATGGGCAAAGCGACTTTCGTGCTGGTGGTCGGCGACTATCGAGCGCTCCGGCCGCACCTTCCGTACCGCGGGCTGAAGCGGGCGCTGTTTGCGGCGTATGTGGCTTTTGAAGAGCGCGCGCTCGCGTGGATGACGAAGAGCGCACTGACCTTCGCCAACGGGGCGGCGCTCGCGGCCAAGCACGCGAGAGGGGGCACACGCGTGCACGAAACACGGACGACGACGCTGTCGCTCGACGACATCGGGACGCGGCAGGACACGTGCCAGTCGGCGCCCATCCGCCTGTTGACCGTCAGCCGGATCGATCCGCGGAAGGGCCTGCGGGTGCTGCCGGCGGTGATCGCGGCGCTCGCCGCCTCCGGCACCGACGCCACGATCGACCTCGTCGGGCCCACGATCGGCCAGATCGGTGACGAGGAACGAACGGCGATCCTCCAGCAGGCCCAGCGGCTCGGCGTGGCGGAGCGCGTCGCGCTCAGGGGAGCGATTCCGCTGGACGCCCTCCTCCGAACGTATCACGACTACGACCTGTTCGTGCTGCCGACGGGTCCGGGGGAAGGCATCCCGCGGGTGCTGTTGGAGGCGATGGCCGCTGGGCTGCCGGTCATCACGACCGACGTGGCCGGCATCGGCAGCCTGGTGCGCGATCAGGACAACGGGCTGCTCGTCGATGCCTCGTCGCCGGATGATCTCGCCCGAGCCGTGCGACTGCTGATCGAGACGCCGAGCCTCAGGCGGCAGCTGATCCAGCGCGGATACGAGACGGCCCGCGCACATACACTGGAGCGGCAGGCGGCCGAGATGATGGGTGTGGTTTCCGACCAGTTGCGCGTCACGCTGGCACGCGTTCCCAAGGTGGCATGAGCCGATTGAAAGTCATGTTCGTGCTGCCGTCGCTCCACGGGGGCGGCGCCGAGCGTGCGGCCGTCACGCTGCTGCAGGGGATGTCGCCCACGCACTACGACCTCACGCTGTACCTCTTCGCTCGTGAAGGGGCCTACCTCGACCAGGTGCCTGCCCACGTGCGGCTGGAGGGCGCCGGGGGAAACCGTGTGGCGCGAGTGCTGGCCCTCGCACGCGCGATTGCTGCCGCGCGCACCGACGTCGTCGTGTCGTTCTTGAGCCACTTCACGGTGTACGCGGCCGTCCGCGCGTCTCGCAGCGGCGCGCGATACGTCATCAGTCAGCAGACGCCGCTGTCCTCGTTTCTCGGCGACGCCGATTATCGCTGGCGCCAGCCTGCACGGCGCCTGGTGTTCTCGACCGTCGCGCGCGCGGTGTACGCTCGGGCAGACCTGATCGCGGCCACCTCGCGCGGCGTGGCCGACGACCTCGTGGCCAACTACCGAGCTCGTCGTGACCGGATCGTGATCGTGCACAATCCCGTGAATGTCGAAGAGGTCGAGCGCCGCGCGGACGAGCCGCTCGGAGCGGACCTCGAGACCGGCGACGTGCCGACGATTGTGACGGCGGGGCGCCTGGCGGAGGCCAAGAACCTGCCGCTGCTCGTCGACTCCCTGAAAGCGCTGGCCCATACGACGGCGTTCCGCGCATGGATTCTCGGGCAAGGAGAGCTCGAGGCGGATGTCCGGCAGCGGCTCGCCGACGCGCGGCTGACCGATCGCGTCCGTCTCCTCGGCTTTCAGGACAACCCGTGGAAGTTCATGACGCGAGCCGACGTGTTCGTGCTGACCTCACATTACGAGGGGTTCGGCAACGTGCTGGTCGAGGCCATGGCATGCGGCCTGCCGGTGGTCGCCACAGCCTCGTCGGGGACGCGTGAAATCGTCGAGCATGAAACGACGGGCCTCCTCGTCGAGGATCACGCGCCGGCGCAGGTCGCCGCGGCTCTGGAGCGACTGCTCGCCGACCGGGCGCACCGAGCCCGACTGGCTGCCGCCGCTCGCGCGCGTGCACGTGCCTTCTCGGTGTCGGCGATTGCGGCGCGATTCGGGCACGCCCTGGACGGGGTGGTCATGCAGGGGGCCTCGTGACACGGCAACCCATCGTCGTGGCCACTCTTGGCGGCGTCCTTCTCGGCGTCGCCTACACGCTGTCGCCGCTGACGGTGTGGTTCGTGGTGGGCTGTCTCCTGCTGGGCAAGACCGCGGTCCGCGGATTCGCCGCCGAGGAGCGCCGCATCCTGTTGACCCTGCTGATCGTCGCTGCCGCATTGCGCCTCGCGGTCGTGGGTGGCCTGTTCGCGATCACCGATCACGACGCCACGCCGTTTGGCAGCCTGTTCGGCGACGAAGAGTACTTCAAGCGCCGGTCGCTCTGGCTGCGCAGCATGGCCCTGGACGTCAACATCTCGAACGCCGACCGCATCTACGCGGTCGATGAGTACAGCGACACCAGCTATCTCTACTGGCTCGCCTTCATTCAGGTGCTCGTCGGCGCCGCTCCCTACGGCGTCCACGTGTTCAGCATTGGCTTGTATCTGGCGGGGGCCGTGCTGCTCACACACTGGATCCGCCGGAGCTTCGGACAAGCGCCAGCGGTCCTGTCGATAACGCTTGTGCTGTTCATGCCGACGTTGTTCCTGTGGTCTGTCTCCGCCCTGCGCGAGTCGGTGCACTTTCTCCTCACGACCACCGTGCTGATCGGCGGTCTGGAAGCCGCGCGGCGCACGGCGTGGGCACCTCGGCTTCTCTGGGGGCTTGTTGCAGTCATGGCCGCCGCCGGACTGCGCGATCTGCGCGCCGGCAGCATGCCGATCGTCGTCCTGGCCGTGGCCTCGGGCATCGTCGGCGGATGGCTGGCGCGTCGCCCGCGGACGCTGGCGGCCGCCGGCGCGTTGGCTTTGGTCGGCGTCGTCGCGATCGGCAGTCGTCCCTCCGTACAGGCGGAACTGATGTCCACCATCCGGTCGAGCGCCATGAACCATCAAGGCCACGTCTTCACGCCAGGCCTCCACTACAAGCTGCTGGAGCCCCGGTTCTATGTCGAGCGCCGCACGGGAATCATGGATGCCATGACGCCCGCTGAGGCGGCGCGCTACGTGATTCGGGCACTCGTCGCCGCGGTCGTCGTCCCGCTGCCGTGGCACGCGCAGTCGAGGATCACCCAGGCGTATCTGCCCGAGCACGCTGTCTGGCTGATCCTGGCGGCCCTGGCCCCCGTCGGGGCGTGGTATGGGTGGCGCTACAGTCCGTCTGGCGTGTTCGCCCTTGTCACCTACATCACGCTCATGGGATCCGCCGTGGCCCTTCGCAGCGGGAACGTCGGCACCCTCATCCGGCACCGGGGACTCCTGCTGCCGTTCGTCATGTGCCTCAGCGCCGTGGCCGTCTGCCACGTGCTCGCCAGGCGGCGTCTTGTGTCCGCTGAGCGGGCGATCGCGGACACCGCCTCCCGACAGGAAAGGACCGTGTGATGCCTGTGATCGATGAACGCGGGCGGCTCTTCGGGCGGATCAACGTCATCGACGCCACGGTGGGCGGGCTGGTGGTGGCGTTGATTCCAATCGCGTTTGGCGCGTATGTGCTGTTTCGCCAGCCGGAGCCGCGATTGATCTCCGTCGAACCCACGACCATCACGCCTACGACCACTCACCTGAAGGTCGTTGGGGAGAACCTCCGACCATTCCTCCGAGTGTCGATCGGACAGGTGCAGGGGACGACGTTCGCGTTGCTCAACCCGACGACGGCCGAAGTGCAACTGCCGTCGCTCTCCTCCGGTACCTATGACATCGTGCTCTACGACGTATCCCGCGAAGTGCACCGCCTCTCCAATGCCGTGACGGTCGAGGCCGCCGCCCCGCAGTCGTCGCAGGCCAAGGTGATGATCGCCGGCTCCGTGGTGGCGGTCGATCAGCCGGCGGCGAACGAGATCCAGAAAGGCGTGCAGCTGACCGCGACCGGCGGCAATCGGTTCCAGATTGCGGAGATGGCTGGAGCGCGGCCAGACACGCGCACGGTGCAGAGCGGCGACGTGTTTCTCGAGATGCCCCTGGGCAGCGGCACGCAGGTTCCAGTCCTCCTGCGAGGCACCTGCACGATTGTCGACCGGCGCTGCCAGGTGGGCGGCATCGACATGGAGCCTGGCTTCGCACTGCAGCTGTTTCTCCCTTCGGGGCGCGTCGTGCGGTTCATCATCGATGAGGCGCTGCCGGATGGGGCGACGCATGAGTCGGAGCTGGAGGTGCGGCTGATCATGCCCACCGAATCGTCTGGCCTGGTGCGCGCCGGCGATCGCGATCGCGGCCATCTGCTGCTGACCTCGCGCGTGGCCAGCCTCGTGGCTGTCACCAGCTCGCGGCGTGTCACCGCCCAGAACCTCTGGCAGCAATCGGTGCCCTGGAGTGGCGCCGGTGACTGGAGCCTTGCCATCCAGGATGCGGCGATGGCCATCGACGCGCGGATCAGGGTGACGCTCGATGTGACGTCCAGCGGGCTGCGCTACCGCGGGCGATCGATCAGAGCCGGAGCGCCGTTTCTGTGGCAGACCGAACGCTACACGAGCCGGGGATGGGTCCTCACCGTATCCGACGTGCCCGGGAATCGAGGCCAATGAACGCCCTCGCACACAGCCGCGTCGCCGAATGGGTGAATGCGGGAGCCGGCGCCGTCCGCCGAGCGCTTCGCGAGGGGCCGATTCACGGCATCGAGCCTCCACTCGACTCACGTGACCTCAGCGGTCCGCTCGCGACCAGCACCTGCCTCGGCCTCGGAGCTCGGGTGCTCGAGCGGCTGGAAACGGCGGTTCGGCAGTCGGCGACCGTGAGGTTCGTGCGCTGGTGTTTGGGCAGCGCCGACGCCACGGGACGGATCGGGCTCGCCGCCTGGACGGGGGCCGTGGCCTCTGCCGTCCACCTCGTGCTGCTCATGACCGCCGAGCGCTACCCGTTTCCCAGCCGCGCCTCGCTCGTCGTGCCCATGGGCACTCTGATCCTGAGCCTGACGGTGCTCGTCCTGAGGCGACGGCTCGCCGCGGCCCTGGAAGATCGCAGCCACTCCGGATGACACGACGGATTCTGGCGTTGTCCCCGATTCCGGAAGAGGGTGCCGGGTGCCGGTTTCGCGTCGCGCAGTTCGCCGAGCCTCTTGCGGCCGCCGGCTTCGACCTGACGATTCATCCGCTGTTCGACACCGAGTTCTTTCGGCTGGTTTACAGGCCAGGGCATTACCTGCAGAAGGCCTGGGCGTTGGCCGGCCGAACGCTGGACCGGTGGTCCGCGGTCCGCGTGAGCGGGTTTGACGCCGTGTTCATATACCGCGAGGCGTATCCGATCGGTCCGCCCCTGCTGGAGCGCCGGCTGGCTCGCCGCGGCGTGCCGCTCGTCTACGACTTCGACGACGCGGTGTTCCTGCCGAACACGAGCGAAGCCAACCGCGTCA
>JBQTIE010000001.1:0-13392 GCA_052389315.1 Acidobacteriota bacterium | reverse complement strand
GGCGTCGAGTACCTGGCGACGGCATCGGCGCTGCTCGCGTCACGGACCGGACCGCCCCCCAAACCCAGGACGCTGCCCATCCTGACCTCGCGCATGAACGAGGACCTGGATGAGGGCGCCGAACTCACCTGCGATCTCTGAGGGACGCGGCACGATTCCCCGGTGGACCGTCAACGCTCGCCTGACGACCGGTCACTTAGAACTGCGTTTCACAATGACGGTGACGCACCGAGGGCGGCGAGGCGCCCGGATGGCAAGGCGCGACGACCGAGAATACCTGGAGTATTCGAGGAAGGAGCAACGCCGCCAGGCGGGAGGCATCGCCGGCCGAATGCCACCGTCATTGTGAAACGCAGTACTTAGCGCCCGCGGCCTGCGCTGGCCGCTCCCTCGTGTTCGAGACGTGAACGGCGTCACCTGCGGATGTCCCATCGGACCACACTCTCCAGATACGCAAACCACAACCGATTGCCGCTGAACGTTCCCCGCACGACGTCGCCAGCAGCCATGCGAGCGAGGAAGCCGTTGACCGACCAGCGCGGCGTGACCGTGAGGTCCACCGACGCTTCGACGGAGCTCCCGAGTCGTGTGCTTCCGTTCGAACGCCGGCCGGCGTACCCGAACGTGTTCCCGCGTCCGAGCGTCGCGCCGCTGCCCGCGTACCAGAGATCGGCGGCCGAGGCGAGATCCAGCCGGCGGACGTCGACGCGCAGGCCGAGGGATGGCCGCGGGCGCGCCAGCACCTGCACGAAGCTCTCTCGCAGGTTCATGGTCGAGTACGCGGTGGTCATCGAGAAGCGGCGCACCGTGGGCAGGAGCGGAAAGAACGTTCCGTGGCGATCATCCCGGGGGTCCTGATCGCCAGACGCGTGGAACGCGCCGGCGCGTACCCATGGCTTCCACGGGACGTGCGACCACTGGATACCCGCTTCGCCCGCGATTGCGAACGCCGTGTGACCCTGGGCGTACCAGTCGCCCCGCTGAAGAGCCGCCCAGCCGAGGACGTCGACCTCCGCGGTGTCGGCTGGATAGGCGCCGAGGACCGCGCTTCCGAACGTGGCCAGGTGGATGTCAGCGGCGATTGCCGTCAGCCCGCTGTTGTCCGGACGCTGCGTCACGGAACGGTGGTCGCCGTAGTACAAGCCGAACCCCTGGACCTGCGTGCGCGCGCCGGGTGGCGGGCCGGGCCTCGAGCTCACCGTCACGCCGGCCACCACCACGTCGGTCATCGTCGGACCCGACACGCGGGCAAACCCACCCTGCGTCGGCATCAACGCCATGCCCGTCAGTTGCCAATCCGGTCGACTGAGGTTGACCTGCACGCCGTCGAAGCCGCGCTGGTAGAGCGACCACTCGAATTCGCCGACCAGCCGTGCGTCGAGGCGTTGGCGCTTCACCGCTTCGATTTTCGGTACCCCGCTCGGGGCCTCGGCGCCGGACGTGTAGGCCATGCGGCCGAGCTGAATCTCCAGGCCGGGTGCGAGCGCGGGCAGCTTGACATTGGCATAGCGCAGGTAGAGCTGTTGGGCGTTGGTGCGCCGGCCCCCTTGATCAAAGTAGAGCGCGCCGGTGCCAAGCGGGCCCGGACCCGACGCCCCGTCGGGCAGCCCTCCGAACGCCACGTGCTGTGCCGCCAGCGTGAGCTCAGCCTTCGGCCAGCGACGCCGCATCTCGACGCGCAGACGGTTGCCGACAAACGCGTAGTCGGGATCGCCGCCCGGCGTGCGCGGCTCGAAGAACTGCCAGGACTCGAGGCGGGTCAGATTGACGGCCGCGGCCGTCCAGGTCGGCGACGGCTGAGCGGTCGCCGCCGGCGGCTGGGCCGCGGCCGCCGCCGCGGCTGAACAGCCCACCGCCAGCGCCATCGCCGTCCACCTCGGCGTCGTCCGACGCCGGAGGACCCTTGCCACGTGATGGCTGAATGCGAATGACACCCGAGACCGATCCGTTCGATCGACCGTGCAAGGTCCGCGCCCGAGACTCGTGAGCCAGTCCCAACCACGAACATGACCAGCCGACGCGATCGGCGAGCGCGGTGCGCGCGAAGTTTCCCCGCTCCGCTGGGGAAAACTCGGAACTCAGCACGACAAACGCGCGCTAGTACCGAATGTCCTTCCTCCCCACGCTCTGCCCGATATGTCCGACTCTCCGGGCCATCGTGTAGAACTCGCCGCAGCCGGCCATCATGCCGAAAAACGCGGCCGACTCCGGGCGCAGGCGGCCATCCTCGTCGCAGATTCCTTCGTGCACGGTCGTCGCCACCACCTCGGCGATGAAGACGGTCCGCACGGGGGGCACGCGCAGCACATGAGCGACGCGGCACTCGAGTTGGATCGGCGCCTCGTCCACCGTGGGCGCCTTGACGAGGGTGGCGATGCCGCGCGTCAGCCCGGTCAGGGCGTACTTGTCGCCCACGCGGCTCGAGCTGAAATCGATGCGGTCGAACGGATGAATCATCGACGCGGTCGGGACGTTCAGCACGAACTCGCGGTGCAGCGCGATCAAGCCAGCGGCCAGGTGCTCATCGCCAGGCGCGACACCGATCTGCGGCGGATTGCCGTTGATGACAAAGGTCCACAGGACAGACAGCTCATCGGGGTCGTTTGGCTGGCCGTGCACGCTGGTGATGATGGCGGGCACGGGCGGCACCATGGGTCCCGGCTTGGGGATGGCTCGCCGGGGCAACCCGGCGCGAGCGGCGGGCTGGCCCGTGTCGGCCGCCGGGGTGCCGCCGGCCCCGAACAGCCACGGGACGGAGAATGCGTGCGTCAGGAAACGTCGTCGTTGCATGGGGCGTAGCTTACGCGAAGCCCGGGTCGTGCGGGACCGGCCAGGAATTGGATATCGTGAAGGATGGGTGCCTCGCGGTTTCCGGCTCGCCGTCGTCGTGTTCGTGCTTGGCGGGATGGCGTCGGCGTGTGGGTCGCCACCACCGCCCACCACCCGGGCCACCGCGCTGCGTGCGTTGGGGTCGTGGCAGGGGCGCGGGAGCCAGACGATCGGTGTAGTGAGTGAGTCCGGGCGGCTCCGCGTGTCGTGGACGACCCGTGACGAACGTCCGGGCGGGGAGGGCACGTTCCGGCTGACCGCCCACAGCGCTGTCAGCGGGCGTCAGATTCAAGTGCTCGCGGATCATCGCGGTGCGGGGGCGGGGACCGCTCGGGTGGATGACGACCCCCGGCCGTACAATCTCATGGTGGAATCGGCGAACGTCCAGTGGACGGTGGCCGTCGAGGAAGAAGTGGTCGTCGATCAGCGCAGCCCGACCGGCGCCGGGCCGGGGCGGTGACCGGTCAGGGACGAGCGTTGACTGAAACGGCGCCTGGCCCATGTATCCTTAGGGCTGAGGCTGCGAAAGACGCGCGCCCGGAACTCAAGACGCAAGACTCAAGACTCCACAAGACCAACCCCTCGAGAACCGATGACAGACCGACGACCGATCATCATGGCGCTGCTGCTGGTTGCGGCCGCGTCGAACGCGTGCCGCTCGGCGGCAGACACGGCGCCGCCGATTCTGCAGCCCGGAGCACCTGGCGAGGACACACGGGCCATTCCCGTCCAGCGCGCCGTCGATCTGTCGAAAGTGCAGCACACCGAGGCGGATGTGCGGTTCATGCAGGGGATGATCGGACATCATGCCCAGGCCCTCGAGATGTCGGCGCTGGTGCCCTCGCGCACGAGTCGCGAAGAAATGAAGCGCCTCGCGCAGCGCATCGAGCTCTCGCAACTCGACGAGATCAAGATGATGCAGACGTGGCTCCGGGCTCGTGGACAGCCGATCCCCGACGAACATGCGCATCATGCGCACGACTACAAACCGATGCCCGGCATGCTGACGCCCGACGAGATGCGGCGGCTCACCGAGGCGAGGGGCGTGGAGTTCGATCGGCTGTTCCTGGAGCTGATGGTCAGGCACCACGAGGGCGCGCTGCTGATGGTGGAGGAGCTGATGACCAGCCCCGGCGCGGCCCAGGAGGGCGACATCAACGCCTTTGCCACCGACGTCGTCGCCGATCAGGCCATGGAAATCGACCGGATGAAGGCCTTGTGGGCGTCGCTCAGGGCGCAGTAGCGCGCCCGTTCATCGCCGTTTCACATTCCACACCGAGGTTGGCATCATGTCAGCAACGTCATCCAGGATCAGGACCCGCGGGCGGGCCGCACGACTGGGCTGGGCCCTCGGCGCCGGCGTCGTGCTTTTCGTCGGTGCGCTCCAGCTTGGCGCGCAGGAGCGGCCTGCGACGAGCGATCCACGCGTTGGTCTGAAACCGGGTTTTCGCGACGCCGGCGTCGCCGCGCGCAACCTCGAACTCGTGTCCAGCCTCGGCAAGCCCGAAGGTTTCTTCGATCCCAAATCGCCAGCGGGGCCAACCTCGCCCCCCGAACCATCGAACGATGCCGCCGCGTCCGGCCCTCCCGCGCCCGCGGCGCCGCCCGCCGGCCCTCCGCAGCGCCCGCGCGAGACAGCCGAAAGCCAGGCGCCGACGAGCGGCCTCAATTTCGCGAACTCCGACCTGGCCTTCAGCGGCAACCACGTCTTCATGGGGAGCTATCACGGCTTCACGACCTACGACATCGAGAACACCCGGCGTCCTCGCCTGCTGGCCTCGATCGTGTGCCCGGGCGGGCAGGGCGACGTGTCCATCTGGGGCCATCTGCTGTTCATGTCGGTGGAGCAGAACCGCGGCCGGCTCGATTGCGGGGTCCAAGGCGTGCTGGAGCCGGTCAGCGCCGAACGTTTCCGCGGCGTGCGCATCTTCGACATCACCGATATCCGCAAGCCGCGACAGGTGGCCGCCGTGCAGACCTGCCGCGGATCGCATACGCACACGCTGGTGCCCGATCCCAAGGACAAGGCACACATCTATGTCTACGGGTCCGGCACGGGTCCGGTGCGGCCCGGTGAGGAGCTGGCCGGTTGTTCGGGCGAAGAGCCCGAGAAGGACGCCAACACCGCCCTGTTCAGTATCGACGTCATCAAGGTGCCGCTGGCCGCGCCGGAAAAGGCGGCCATCGTGAATCGCCCGCGCATCTTTGCCGATCCGGCGACGGGCAATGTCGCGGGACTCTGGCCCGGCGGTGACCACGGCCCGGGCACGCAGCGCACGAGCCGGACCAACCAGTGCCATGACATCACGGTGTTCCCGGAGGTCGGGCTGGCGGCCGGAGCGTGCTCCGGCAACGGCATCCTGATGGATATCTCTGATCCCGAGCATCCGGTGCGCCTCGATCACGTGTCGGACAAGAACTTTGCGTACTGGCATTCGGCGACCTTCAACAACGACGGCACCAAGATCATCTTCACGGACGAATGGGGTGGCGGCACCCGCCCACGCTGCAGGGCCAGCGACCCGCCGTCGTGGGGCGCGAACGCCATCTTCGACATCGTCGATCGCAAGATGAGCTTCGGCGGCTACTACAAGCTGCCCGCGGCGCAAAGCGAGCAAGAGAACTGCGTGGCGCACAACGGGTCGCTCATCCCCGTGCCCGGGCGCGACATCATGGTGCAGGGGTGGTATCAGGGCGGGCTGACCGTGTTCGATTTCACTGATTCGACCAAGCCGATCGAGATCGCGTACTTCGATCGGGGGCCGCTCGACGCCAAGAACCTCATCACGGGCGGGTACTGGTCGGCCTACTGGTACAACGGGCACATCTACGGTGCCGAGATCGCGCGGGGCATCGACATCTTCCGGCTGACGCCCAGCGAGTTCCTGACGCAGAACGAGATCGACGCGGCCGTGCTGGCACGGTTCACCGAGTTCAATGCCCAGCAGCAGCCGAAGGTCAGCTGGCCTGCCACGACGGTTGTGGCCAAAGCGTATGTCGACCAGCTGGCGCGAGCAAGCACGCTGCCACCGGCGCGCATCGCGGCGATCCGGGCCCTGCTCGACCGGGCCGATCGCGTACGGTCAGCGCAGGACCGCAATGCCGCGGCCGTGACGGGCGATCTGCAGTCCCTGGCGGCGGATCTGGAGCGCGTCGCCTCGTCTGCCACCGGCCACGACATGGCGCGTCTCAACGCCCTCGCCGACACGCTGAAGGGCCGCGCAGAACGGCTGCGCTAGGAGCCTTGACGGCCCCGAATGTTGACGGATGAGTCACGATTCTCCGTCAAGGCGACTGCCCCGCCGGAGGCCGGGGCAAGACAACATAGCCTGGCGCGCGGAGGCCCGCGGCGTCCGTGAGCGGGCGGCAGAGAAGTCCTCGTGCATTGAGCCCCCCGCCCGTGTATCCTTGGGCACGTCGGGCGAGACGGGTCTCGCCCGGCTCGAGGATGGTGCATGACGGTCCTGTTTTCCTGGTTTCTCGCGCCCTCGCATCGACTCGCCGCGGTCGGCCTGTTCACTCTGGTCGTGGGGGGCCTGTGGCTGCCCGCGATCGCGCAAGAGCGTCCTCCGGCCTCCACGACTGACCCTCGTGCGACGCTCAAAGCCGGGTTCAAGGATGCCGGGGTGGCCGCACGCCACATGGAGCTCCTCGCCAACCTGCCGAAGCCCGACGGGTTCTTCGATCCGGAGATGCCGGCCGGCGCCGTGAGTTCTCCCGAGCCGCCGCCAGGGACGCCGCCGCCCCAAGGGCCGCCTGGCGGCACGCCGGCCGCGGGGAACGCCACGCCTCCAGCACCGCCCCGGGGCTCGGGCTTCACCAACTCCGATCTCGCATTCAGCGGCAACCACGCCATCGTCGGCAACTACCACGGCTTCAATACCTACGACATTGAAAACGCGAGACGACCACGCCTGCTCGCGTCCATTGTCTGTCCCGGCGGGCAGGGGGACGTGTCCATCCACGGCAACCTGCTGTTCATGTCGGTGGAACAGACGCGGGGGCGTATCGACTGCGGCACCGAAGGTGTGTCCACCCCGGTGAGCGCCGAGCGGTTCCGCGGCGTGCGGATCTTTGATATCTCCGACTTGCGAAAGCCCAAACAGGTCGCCGCCGTGCAGACTTGCCGCGGCTCGCACACGCATACCCTGGTCACCGCGCCAGGCGACGCGGCCAACCTCTACATCTACGGGTCGGGCACCGGTCCGGTGCGCTCCACCGAAGAGCTGGCGGAATGTTCGGGCAAGGATTGGAAGGAGGATCCGAGCACGGCGCTGTTCAGCATCGACGTGATCAAGGTCCCGCTGGCCGCGCCGGAGAAGGCGGCCATCGTCAATCGCCCGCGCATCTTCGCCGACGAGAAGACGGGCTCCATCGGGGCGCTCTGGCAAGGCGGCAATCACGGACCCGGAACCCAGACCACGCGCCTGACGAACCAGTGTCACGACATTACCGTGTACCCGGAGATTGGGCTGGCGGCCGGAGCCTGCGCGGGCAACGGCATCCTGATGGACATCTCGGATCCTGTGCACCCCGTGCGGCTCGACGCCGCCGTTGATCCGAACTTTGCCTACTGGCATTCGGCGACGTTCAACAACGACGGGACCAAGATTGTGTTCACCGACGAGTGGGGAGGTGGAGGGCGCCCGCGGTGCCGTGCGACCGACCCCCCGACGTGGGGCGCCAACGCCATTTTCGACATCGTGGACCGCAAGCTGCAGTTCGGTGGCTACTACAAGCTGCCGGCGGCGCAGACCGAGCAGGAGAACTGCGTGGCCCATAACGGCTCGCTCATCCCCGTGCCGGGGCGCGACATCATGGTGCAGGCCTGGTACCAGGGCGGCGTCACGGTGTTCGACTTCACCGATTCGGCCAACGCCACCGAGATCGCGTACTTCGATCGCGGGCCGATCGACGCCAAGCAGCTGGTCTCTGGAGGGTATTGGTCCTCGTATTGGTACAACGGGCATGTGTACGGCGCCGAGATCGCGCGCGGCATCGACGTGTTCCGGCTGACGCCCAGCGAGCACCTGTCGCAGAACGAGATCGAGGCGGCGACGCTGGTTCGATTCAAGGAATTCAACTCACAGCAGCAGCCCAAGGTGACCTGGCCCGCCACGTCGGTCGTCGCGCGGGCGTACCTCGATCAGCTCGGGCGCAGCAAGGGACTCGGGGCCGAACGGGCACGGGCGATTCGTGCCGCGCTGGAGCGGGCGGACCGCGCCAGGGCCGGCACCCGCGCGGCGACGGACGCCACGAGCGAGCTGCAGGCGCTTGCGGCGCAGGTCGAGACGAGCGCCGCGGCCGCGACGGGGCGGGATCAGTCACGCTTGCGCGCGCTGGCGGAGACACTCAAGGGCCGTGCCGAGCGCCTTCGATAGATCGACAGGCCATCGGAGCGGTCTGCAGCGATGGGAGTTCAGCGATGCGGTTGGCTAGGTTGACACTCACTACCCGGGAGCAGCGCATGTCACAGATCCAAGGTGTAAATCGTCGAGCCTTCCTGCGGAATGCCAGCCTGACCGCCTTGGCCGGCGCGGTGGGCGCCCAGACGCCGTTGGCCGGCGCGGCGGTGGAGGGATTGGCCTTCCCCCCGGATAACGGGAAGTTCGACTTCGACACGATCTATAGCCGCTTCGGGACCTCGTCCACGAAGTACGACCAGCAGATTCGGGTGTACGGCAAGGATGCGATTCAGGTGGGCATGGGCATCGCCGACATGGACTTCCGCGCGGCTCCCGCCATCACCGCCGCACTCCAAGAGCGCCTGAAGCACGAGAACTGGGGCTACCTCGATATGACGGCGGCGACGCGCGACCTCGCGGGACAGGTCGTCTCCTGGAACAAGCGACGCTACGGGGTCGATATCGATCCGGCCACGATCACATTGACGACCGGCGTCCACCCGGGTCTCATCGCGGCGCTTCAGACCTTCTCCCCGCCGGGATCGAAAGTGCTGCTGCAGACGCCCACGTACAACGGCTTCTACTCGGATCTCCGGTTTGCCAACACGATTCCGGAAGAAAGCCCGATGAAGCTCGTGGACGGCCGCTACGCGATGGACTTCGAGGACTTCGAGCGGCGCATCAGCCACGACACCAACTCGTTCATCCTCTGCAATCCGCAGAACCCCACCGGGAACTGCTGGAGCGCAGACGACCTGATGCGGATCGGTGAAATCTGCCTGCGGCGGCGCGTGGTGGTGCTCGCCGATGAAATCCATTGCGACTTCGTCACCAAGGGCCAGAAGTACACGCCGTTCGCCAGTCTGCCCAACAAGGCCGTGGTGGACAACAGCCTGACCTTCAAGGCGGCAAGCAAGTCGTTCAGTCTGGCCGCGCACAAGGTGGCGTGGTATTACTCGACCAATCCCGACTACCTGGCGCGCGTTCGCAAGAACACCAGAGCGGACCTGTCCACGCTCGGCATGGTGGCCAATCACGCGGCCTACGACGGCGGCGAGGAATGGCTGAACCAGTGCGTGGCCTACATCGACGGCAACCACGACTATGTTGCCAAGTACCTGGCCGCCAATACCCCGATGCTCACGTGCGTCAAGCCGCAGGGCACCTACCTCGCGTGGCTCGACGTGACGGCGGTGGCCCGGAAGATTGGCGCTCAGGCGCAGGCCGATGAGGCGAACCGCACGAGGGCGGTGGGCGCCGCCGCGGTGACGCCGGAGACCATGGTCGAGCGATTCTTCGTGAAGAACGCGAAGGTACAGATGAATCAGGGCAGGTCCTACGGCCTGGGCGGCGAGAATCACATGCGGATGAACCTCGCCACCTCGCGCAAGCTGCTGGAACTGGCGCTCAACAACATCACGGCCGCGGTCAACAGGCTCTAGCCGAGCGCGTCCTTCAGAAATGCGACGACCTCAGGCCAGATCCGCGCCGCGAGGGCGGCGTCGTAAGTTCCCAGGGCGTTGTGCGTCCCCATGAAGGCGTGGCCCGTCCCGGGGTGCACCGTCAGCGTCACGTCCTTGTCCATCTTGCGGAGCTTCTCTTCCAGCGCGCGGGCCGCCGCGGGCGGGAAGAAATCGTCCTTCTCCGCCATGTGCCCGCGGATCGTCGCGGTCAACCCCGACCAGTCTGGCTCGGCAGCACCCTGAGGGAAGCCGTAAAACGGGACCACCGCCTTCACCTGGTCCGCTCGTCGTGCGGCGATGAGAAACGACAGCATCCCGCCCATGCAGAAGCCCACCACGCCGATGCCGCTCGAGGTCACGGCGCTGTGGCCGGCGAGATAGTCGATGGCGCCGCTCATGTCGCGGGCCGCGCGGTCGGCCGGCAGGCTCTGCATCAGGTGCGCGGCCTTGTCCATCTCGTCATGGCCGGCGATCTTGCCGTGATAGAGGTCCGGCGCCAAGGCGACGAGGCCCGCCTGCCCCAAGCGATCGGCCACCTCCTTGATCCCGGAATCGAGGCCCCACCATTCCTGGATGACGAGCACCCCTGGGCCGGAGCCGCTCGGGGGCGTGACGAAATAGCCGGAGGCCGTGCTGCCGTTGCTGGGGTACGAGATGGTGTCTGCCATGGTCCCGTTAGGATAGCGTGCCGCGTCTTTAGGCCACCAGTACGGAGCACCATCGTCCCGTCATGGCCGTGCTGTCGCCCTCATGGTTGCGACGGCGGACGGGTCCGACCGACTCTGCGGACTCCCTGTTTCGCCGCGGGGACGAGGGTGGCGCGGGGTTGGACGTGGCGCGCGCCGGGTCGGGAGAGCCTGTGCGAGCGAATCACCAACTGCCGTCGGCCGGCCGAGCCAGCGCAAACTCGTCTCGCGGAAATAGATCGCTGTTCAGGGTTCCGGCTGATCGCTGATCCTCGGGTCCAATCCGGCGAGGCTCGATTTCCAGATACCGATCGACGAGCGCTTGTATGTCCACACCCGCTGCCTGGAAGTAGGCGCTGACGGAGGCGGCGCGCGCCCGCACGTCGGCCTGGTTGAAGGGGATCGGGGCGTTGCTTCCGATGTAGATATCGGCAATGCCCAACACGTGTGGAAAGACGCTCGCGAAAGTACGTTGGATGCGTTCGGTTGGCGCCCACGTGACCGCCAGGCCGCCCGGCGCAAGGTGTGCGAGCACCAGCTCGAAGTACTCCCTCGAGTACAGGTTGCCGGAATACGCGCTGCCGGGCCTGAGGGCGTCGGCCTCGATGATGTCGAACAGGCGACCGGCTTGCCGGATGAACGCCCGGCCGTCACCCACGAGATGCTCGACACGCGGGTCGGCGAGGAGGGCGACCAGTCCGGGGTACGGGTGTCGCACTGCGAGGCGTCTCAGCGTGTCGCGCTGAGCGCCGATGATCTCGACCGACGTGATGCGCCGTACTTCGGGCCGTCCGGTGACGGCAAACGCCGTGTCGCCAGAGCCCAGTCCGATCAGCAGCACCTCGGCCGGGTTGGCGTGGATGAGGGCGGGCAGCGCGCCCAGCGCGGTGTGGATGCCCCCGAATGGAATCCAGCTTTGCCCAAGACCGTTGACGAAGACCGCAACGGCTCCAGAGAGGTCGGCCGTTTCCCCCTTGAGCACCGACAACCCGGCGCCGTCTTCCGCGAAGATCATCTCGCGTGGCGTCGTCGCGTGCAGGCGCGCCCACAGCGTGGCGCCATCGGGCATGGCGAAGACGACCAGCACTGCGCTCGAGGCCGCGGCGACGGCGGCCATCCGCACGACCCGCGGGCGTCGCGTCTCAATCCCTCGAGCCAGCGGCACGGCCAGCAGGAAGCCAAGCCCGACGAGCAGCTTGAAGGTGGCGGCGGTTCCCCACCATGGCAACAGAACCCACCCGGTCACTATTGCGCCGATGGCACCGCCCGCGATGTTTGCGCACAGCAGCAGCCCGAGGCGGCGCCCGAGACCGAAGAGATTCGAGTGACTGGCCTGCTGCAGATACGGGAAGCTCACGCCCATGAGCAGCGTGGGTGGTCCGATCAGAACCGCTGGTACGACCAGGTACAGGATCGCGAAGTCAACCAGTGGCGTCAGTTGACCCGGATCGAGTGGCGTGACGGCGCTCCAGACTGCCAGGGTCGCCGGCACGTCGACCGGCTCGTAGCTACCCAGGTATCGCACGAGCTTGACGGGATGGCCTGCGGACACGAGGCCAACCACAGCCGCCAGCGACAGGGCAGTGTAGCCGGCACTGGCGCACTGAAGAGCCAGAAATGTCATCCCCGGCCGTCGACTCCGCGCGACGCGCCGGGCGCCGACGGCTGCCCCGAGCCCGAGACCGGCGAGATAGATCCCGAGCAAGGTGCCAAAAGTAAATGCTGTGGACTTGAGGATGACGCCGAGTAGCCTGAACCAGGCGATCTCCAATCCCAGGGCGATGAACCCGGTCAGGCCATAGACAAGCACCCAACCACCAAACGGCAGGGGTCGCCCGATGTGGGGCTCCGATTCATCGCTGCCGGTGGGGCGGTGGTCGTCGGGCGCTGCGTGGTCGAGCACTTGGTCTGCAAGCCCGTCCGCCTTCGTGCGCTGTCGGCCAATCAGGGCCGCCGCCCCTGCACACAGGAGGCTGACCCCCCCCGCGATCCAGAGCCCGCCGGTCAGCCCGACGCTCGGCACCAGCACCCACGTGGCCACGAACGCGCCGGTCGCGGCACCGAGCGTATTCCAGCCGTACAGCGACCCGATGACCGGGCCCGCCGCAGCCGGGGTGTCCGTGAGCGCGCGCGCCAGCAGCGGCAGCGACACTCCCATGAAGAACGTCGGCCACAGCAAGCTGATGATGAGCACCACAGCCGCCAATGTCGGGGTGGCCGCGAGGTGCGGAAACTGGACATAGAGCACGTCGTAGTACAAGGTCTTGCTGGCGAGTCCGAACCCGCCAACCGAAAGCTCGGCCACCGCAAACCCCCAGAGGCTGGCTCGGGGCCCGATCCGGTCCGCGAGACGCCCGCCGACCAGGCTGCCGGCGCCGAGCCCGGTCATGAAGGCCGTGACGATGATCGTGACCGAATAGACATCCGCCCCCGAGAACACGACGAGGAGCCGTTGCCAGACCACCTGGTACAGAAGCGCGGCAAACCCCGACAGAAAGAACACGATCAAGGCCACGGGCGGCGCGGCCTGGACGACGGCCCTTGGGCCTGCGCGGTGTGGAGAAGGGCGGGGGCTTGACACGCTGCGCGGGACGACGCCGCTACTCTATCTGAGTTTTGTCGGAGCGCCGCCTGAGGTCAGACCGAACCGTTCCGGCGAACAACCTCTCCTGCACGGCGCATCGTGCTCGATTGAGAGGCACGTTAGAATTCGGGAGACCGTGCCAGGGAGCGGACGGCAGGTCCACTTCCGGTCCGCGAAGCGGTGTATCAGGGCCATGCGAATTGTGATCGATTACCGCCCCGCGCTTCGCGCGCGCTCTGGAGTCGGGGAGTACGTCCACCAGCTGTCCCGCGCGCTCGCTCAACGCTACCCGAGCGACTGCGTGACCCTTTTCACGAGCTCCCTCCGAGACCGGCCGCCCCCGGAACTGCCGCGGGAGATTCCAAGCGTCAGAATCTCGGACCATCGGATTCCCGTCCGGCTGCTCAACCTGGCGTGGCACCGCG